>DATAQP010000427.1:0-17113 GCA_036264595.1 Allostellaceae bacterium | reverse complement strand
GCGACCGATCGTGGTCAACGGCAACAAGGCGGCACTCGGCCGCCCGCCCGAGGCGGTGGTGGCGCTTCTGTGATGTTGTAGGGGCCGGGCTTGTCCCGGCCCTAGAGCGCGATCATTCCAGACGACGTTTTCTATTTCGTCGTTCCCGCGAAAGCGGGAACCCAGGAGCAGCCGCACGTCGCTTGCCGCTGGGTTCCCGCTTTCGCGGGAACGACGAAAGGATGATTCGATGTCGGATGATCGTGGTCTACAACCTCACAGAATCGCCGCCACCGTTTCCGGCGGGCGGCCGAGCGCTGCCTTGTTGCCGTTGACCACGATCGGTCGCTCGATGACGATCGGGTTCTCCACCATCGCCGCGATGAGCGCGGCGTCCGAGAGCTTGGCGGCATCGATGCCTGCCTCGCGCGCTTCCTTGGCGCGCAGGAGCTGGCGCGGCTTCAACCCGAGCATGGCAAGCAGCCGCTTCAGCTCGGCCTCGCTCGGCGGCGTCGCCAGATATTCGACGATCGTGGGCTCGATGCCGCGCTCGCGCAGCAGCGCCAGGGTCTGGCGCGATTTGCCGCAACGCGGGTTGTGGTAGATGGTGACGCTCATGATGCCGCCCTTTCTCGCGTGCCAGCATAGCGGCGGCGCGGAGTCCGAAAAAGCCCCGCCGAACCGAGTTCGGCGGGGCGAGGCCACCAGTTCGAGGCACACTTCCATCGGGGGATGAAAGGTGATGCGTGCCTCGCGCAGATAGCAGCCCCGCGCGCTCGCGCGGGGCAAGTTACAAAGCTGTAATCTCGGGTAAATCGCGTTGGCAAACCGCGGTCAGCGGAACAGCCAGAGGCCGCGTTTTTGCGAGCGGGCGACCCCTTCGGCGCCGACATAGTCGTAGCTCTGCGTCGGATCGGCGAGAGCGAGTCCCTCGGCGACGAGCACGCCGGCGAGATCGACACCGTCACCGTCGAGGCAGATCGCCGGGCTGTCCTGCCGGGACGCGCCGGGAAAGCGACAGGAGATGTTCGCCTTGGCCGCCAGCCGGGCGGCGAGGAGACCCTGGGCCTGCTCCAGGCAGGGCAGGGTGCGCCGCGTCTGGGCGCCGCTGCTGAGCGGCGTCGTGCCCGATGTGGCGCAGCGATCGCCGCTCGCCGGCGGGCGGATGCCGAAGAGGTGGAGCGGCTGGCCGCCGACGCGCAGCGCCGTCGCGCCCTCGGCCCGGGCGGTGCCGGCGATCTGCGGCCCGGTGCCGTCGCGCGGTCCCGCTGTCGGCGCCGCACTGCCCGATGGGGCCGGCTGCGCCCCGACGGAGGGGCGGTAGGAGGGCGGCGGTGGCAGGGCGGCGCTGCCGTTCGACGGGACGCGCAGATCGAGCGGCTTGGGCGCCGGCGGCACCTCATCCTCGGGAACGGCATGGGTCTGCCATTCGGGAATGGCGCGGGTCGGCAGCGGCGGCAAGGCGGCGACGGCCGGTCCCGGCGGCGGGGCCGGGCTATCGGCGGCCGGCGCGGAGGCTGCAGCAGGGGCGGGCTCGGCTCGCGGTGCCGTCGGCTCGGGGATGGTGGCGATCGCCCCGACCGGCTTGCCCGGCGGCGGCGCGCTCCGCCACCACCAAGCCGCACCCGCGAGCGCGCCGAAGACGAGCGCGCCGATGATCCAGGATTTACGCATGGCGGCAACCTACCACCGCGGCGGGGCGGGCGCCAAGCCGGGGATCTATGCGGCGGAGCGCCGCGGCACCGCCGCCATCAGCCGGGTGAGGAATCCGTCCATCGCCGCCGGGTCGATCCAGCGCAAGACGGCGACGAGCTGGTTCGCCGGGTCGATCCAGGTCAAATTGCCGCCGGCCCCGTCGGCGCTATAGCCGCTTGCGGGCGCCCCGGGGTAGCGCACCGAATTGGTGTTGAGCCACCAGAGATAGCCATATTGCGGATTGAGCGCACAGGGCACGGTCGAGCGGTCGATCCACGCCTCGGCGAGAAGCCGTTGCCCGCCCCATAGGCCGCGTCGCTGCATCATCAGGCCGATCCGCGCCTGGTCGCGGGCATGGATGAAGACGCCGCCGCCCCAATGGCCGCCGCCCGAGACGGATTCGATCGGCCGCCCGTCGATCTCGATCGTCGAGTTGCGGTAGCCGCGCCAGCGCCAGTCCGACGAGGCGCCGAGCGGTGTCATGAAGACTTCGCGGAAGACCTCGGGCAGCGGCCGGCGGAAGAGGCGCAGCAGGGCGAGGCTGAAGCGGTTGACGCGGACATCGTTGTATTCCCAGAACGTGCCGGATGCCTGCAGCGGGCGAGCCTCGCCCTTGCGGCCGCGGCCTTCGAGCATGAGGTCGCGGTTGCGGTCGATGATGTCGGGTTTGCCCCACATCTCGCCTTCCCATTCCGAGGTCTGCTGCAGGAAATGGTGCCAGGTGATTGCCGCATTATGCGGTGAGGCGAAGCCGCCATCGTCCACAAGTCGACCGACCGGCTCATGGACATCGGGCAGCAGGCCCCGCTCATGCGCGATGCCGGCGAGCAGCGAGAGATAGCTCTTGGCGACGCTGAACGTCATGTCGACGCGCGACGTGTCGCCCCATTCGGCGACGATCAGGCCGCGATGGAGGATGAGGCCGTTCGGTCCACCGCGCGGCGCCACCTCGCCGATGATCTCGTTCCACGGCGGCGGCTCGAAGAAGCCCTTGCCGATGACGGTGGAGAGGTCGCGCGCCCACGGCGTCTCATGTTCCGCGGCGAAGGAAGCCGCCGCGTCGAGCGCGGCATGATCGAGACCGGTCTCGCCCGGCTCGGCGCGGCGCCAATCCTGGCCGTGCGGCGGCGGGACGTAGGGTTCACTCGCGGCAGATGGCGATGGACTTGAAATCAATGGAATACTCCCCTCATCTTGTGAGCGCGGCCGCTCATTGCACTTCCCGACGCATCCGGCCCGACGGTCTCTGCGTAATAAATGCGACGGTGCCGCCGGCAAACCTCGCCATCGAGGGGTCGGGCTTGCTAAGATGCAGCAAATCGCAACGGTTCAGGCAGGATTATCGTCATGGGTTCGCTTAGCTTAATGCATTGGCTGATCGTGGTCCTGGTCGCCGCGCTCTTGTTCGGCGGACGTGGCAAGATCTCCGGCTTGATGGGAGATTTTGCCAAAGGAATCAAAGCCTTTAAGTCTGGGATGAAGGAGGAAGAGCCGACCGCGGCCGCCGACCTCCACCCACAGGTGACGACGTCGTCGGGCAGCACGGTGCCGCCGGGCACGGCGGCGAGTGCTCACGCTGGGACGGAGGTCCCGCCGGGCGGTCGGGCCTAGCGCTGCGGGGACGTGCCGCGCGAGGCTGAACCGCGGCGCCCGGCAAGGGGAACCATTTCATGTCCGAGCGCGGCCGATACGCGCGTCTCGTCGCCGCCCTGCCCGCGGTGGTGCCCTTCGTGCCGCCGGAGGCGCTGGAGCGCCGCATCGGTGTGCGGCTCCGCCTGCGCATCGGCGCCAATGAGAGCAATTTCGGCCCCTCGCCGCGTGCCGTCGCGGCTATGGCGGCGGCCGCATCCCACGTCAACTGGTACTGCGATCCCGAAGGCTTCGTGCTGCGCGAGGCGCTTGCCGCGCACCACGGCGTCGCCCGCGGCAACATCGTGCTCGGCAGCGGCATCGACGATCTTCTCGGCCTCGTCGTCCGCGCGGTGATCGATCCCGGCGACGCGGTCGTCATGTCGCACGGCGCCTATCCGACCTTCGCCTTCCACGTCAACGGCTTCGGCGGAAGGCTGGCGACCGCGCCCTATCGCGACGACCGCAACGATCCCCAGGCGCTGGTCACCGCGGCACGGCAGAGCGGCGCGCGGCTGCTCTACCTCTCCAACCCGGACAATCCGACGGGGAGCTGGCTTGCCGCGGCCGATCAGACGGCCCTCCTTGCCGCGCTGCCCCCTGGCTGCCTCCTCGTGCTCGACGAGGCCTATGCCGATTTCGCGCCGGCCGGCGCCCTTCCCGAAACCGATCCCGAGGATCCGCGCCTCATCCGGCTGCGCACCTTCTCCAAGGCGCATGGCATGGCGGGAGCGCGCATCGGCTACGCCATCGCGCCCGCTGAGACGATCGCCAGCTTCGACAAGATCCGCCACCATTTCGGCGTCAACCGCGTGGCGCAAGAAGGCGCGCTCGCCTCGCTCGCCGATACCGGCTACATCGCCGGCGTGGTGCGCGAGGTCGATTCCGGGCGGCGCGACTACGCCCGCATCGCCAGCGGCCTCGGACTCGAAGCGCTACCCTCGGCGACCAATTTCGTTGCCATCGATTGCGGCTCGACCGAGCGGGCCAAGGCGGTGCTCGCCGCCTTGCTCGAGCGCGAGCGCGTCTTCATCCGCATGGCCGGCGTCGCGCCGCTCAATCGCTGCATCCGCGTGACCGTCGGCACGGCAGAGGAGCGCCAGCTCTTCGGCGAAGCGCTCGCGCGCGTGCTGGGGGTGTTGCCGGGCTAGGCGGGATTTCTCGAGCCGGGTCAGGCCGGCGATATTTCGACGATCATGCTGCCGGGTGAGCGACATGCGGACAGCTTGGGGGGTCTTCCTCGCGCTTGTAATACCGGTCGTCGCGAACCCGGTCAGGGCGCAGCCTGTCGAGGTGCCGGCGAGCTGGGGCGGCGATTTGTCGTCGCGGCCGCGGCTCACCGGTGACTGGGGCGGGCTGCGCGACGAGCTCGGCAAAAAGGGTGTCGTGTTCGACACCGATCTGCTCTTGACCCCCCAGGACGTCGTCAGCGGCGGCCGCAGTACCGGCACCAAGCTCTGGGGCAATGTTGACTACACGCTCAATGTCGACACCGACAAGCTGGGCCTCTGGCCGGGCGGTTTCCTCAAGATCTCCGCCGATACCGGCATGGGCAGCAACGTGCTCGTCAATTCCGGCGCCCTCGTGCCGGTGAACTCCGCCGCCCTGCTGCCCGCGCCCAACAACCGCACGACCGCGCTCATGAACGCGACCTTCATGCAGTTCCTCAGCACCAAATTCGGACTCTTCGCCGGCAAGATCAATACATTCGATTTCGGCAAGCAAGAGTTCTACGGCGATTACAGCACCCAGTTCCAGAATCTTGCCTTCGTCACGCCGATGACGTTCGGGCAGGTTCCGTTCTCGGCCTTCGGCGGTGGCGTCATCGCGTTGCCGACCGAGGACATCATCCTGTCGGCTCTGGCGTTGGACGCAAACGGAACGCCGAACAGCAATGATCTTGGCCATGCGTTCGAGGACGGCGCGATGGTCGCCGGCGGCGGCGCGGTCACCGTCAGACCGTTGGCGCTCGTCGGCCATCAGGGACTCGGGTTCTCGTGGAGCAACAAGCAGCGTTTGTCGCTCAACCAGGACCCCTCCAACATCGAACGTTTTCTGGTGACCGAAAAATTTCCCCGGCTTGCGGCTCCCGGACCGGCCTTGCAGCGTATTCTCGAGCGTTTCTTCCCGGAACTCGTCGTCCCCGCTCAGCCGGCCGGCCGGATCAGCAACAGCTGGTCGATAAACTATGGCTTCGATCAATATCTCTGGCAGCCGGCGGACGATCCCAAGCACGGGATTGGCGTGTTCTTCTCGTTCGGCGTCTCCGACGGCAATCCGAATCCCATCAAGTACGCCTTCCTCGCGGGGATTGGCGGCAAGGGAGTGGTGCCGGGCCGCGAAGATGACAGTTTCGGTCTCGGCCTCGCCCGGACCGAGTTCAGCGACGATTTCGTCCGCTTCCTGCGCCAGCGCCTGGACCTCGGCCTCGCGCATGAGGACACGATCGAGATGTATTACAACTTCGCGGTGACGCAATGGCTGAGCGCAACGCCGGACCTTCAGATCATTCTTCCGGCGCTCAAGAAGGTGCTCAACTCGTCCGGGACGCAACTCACCAATGTCGAAACGAGCGCCGTGGCTGGGTTCCGTCTTCGCGCACGCTTCTGATATCCACCCTGACGGAAGCATGCGGCGCGATTCGCCGATGCAGGGCTGGCCGAAGGCGGGCGTTCAGGGATCGATGAAATGCGGCTCCGGCCGCTCATGCAGCTCTTCGTAGTGAACCAGCACCGGGTCGCCGAGCGGGCAGGGCGCGCCGCCGCGGAAGGCAAATTCGCCACGCGCGCAATCCGCCGCCCTGACATAGCCGTTGAGATAGAAGCGGCGGTCATGAGTCGAGACGTTCGACCCCGAGCCGTGGATCGTGAAGGGGTTCCACAAGGCGACGTCGCCGGGCGCCAGATCGAGATCGATCAACTTGGCAGGGTCGAGTCCGGCGCGATGCAGGCTGGCATCGGCCATCGTGCCGTCCATCACCCGGCCTGATATGGCGAGATCGACCTCGCCGAGATTGTGCGAGGCGGGGTAGATGCGCATCGCGCCGCTCGCCGCATCGTGACGGTCGATGGCGATGCCGGTCTGCACGAAGGACTGGGCGAGGTTGCGATAGGCCTCGCGCGGACGGCGGAAGCGGACATCCTGGTGGAAGGCGAACTCGCCGGCGGCGCCCGGCCGCTTCCAATGCAGCTGGTTGATGATCTGCTTGATGTCGTCGCCGAGCAGCGGCTGGAGCAGGGCAAAGAGTCGCGCATCGGTGCGGATGCGCGCCAGCAGGGAATCCTCGTAGGACGGCCACTGCACCATGCGGACAATCTTGCCGAGACACTCGTCCTTGCCGATGCGGTAGTGCAGATTGCCGTGGCGGAAGCTGGCGCCGAGGGCGATGCCGCGCGCCCAATGGCGGTCGAAGGCAGACGCCATCTCGGCGATCTCGGCGGCGTCGAAGACGCCGCGCAACGTGCCGTAGCCGCGCGCGCGGTACTGCGCGATCGTCGCGGCGATGTCGTTCGCTCTCGGCATGGGCCCATCACAGTCGTTGCGCGGCGATAGTATAACGCGGCAAGGTTTAACGATATTCAGCGGCCGCGGACGGCTGCTAGGATGCCGCCATGCTGTCCTACGATCCCAGCGATCCCGCGACGCGGCGCGATCCCTTCCCGCTCTTCCGCGCCCTGCGCAGCGAGGACCCGGTGCATTGGAGCACCTCGCTCGGCGGCTGGGTGCTGACGCGCTACGACGACGTGCGGGCGGCGATGTTCGAGCCGCAATTCACCTCTGACCGCGTGCGGCCATTCTTTCGCCGCCTGCCCGAGGAGGAGCGCGGCAAGTACCCTGATCTCGAGCGCTACATCACCGGCTGGGCGGTGTTCTTCGATCCGCCCGATCACACGCGGCTCCGGCGGCTGATGAACAAGGCCTTCACGCCGCGCGCCGTCGCCGGGCTGCGCCCGAAGATCCAGGGCATCGTCGACGATCTCATCGACCGTGTGGCCGTAGGCGGCACGATGGACGTCATCGCCGATTTCGCCTATCCGATTCCGGCGAGCGTCATCATGGTGATGCTCGGCGTGCCGCGCCGCGATCTCGACGCGGTCAAGCGCTGGTCCGACGACATGGCGCTCTTCGTCGGCTCGTCGCGCCTCTCGCCCGACAAATACCGGCGCGCGCAATCGGGCATGCGCGAGATGGCGGATTATTTCCGCGCCATCATCGCGGCGCGGCGCGCGGCGCCGGAGGACGATCTCATCAGCGCCATGCTGCTGCCCGAGCCGGGCGGCGACGTCTTCAGCGAGGACGAGCTGATCGCGACCTGCAGCCTGCTGCTCTTCGCCGGGCACGAGACGACGTCGAATTTGATCGGCAACGGCATCTGGGCGCTGCTCACCCATCCGGCCGAGCTCGCGCGCCTCGCCGCCGACTCCACCCTTGTCGAATCCGCGGTCGAGGAGATGCTGCGCTGGGACGGGCCGAGCCACGCCCTCGCCCGGCTGGTCGCCAGCGAGATCACCCTTGCCGGCAAGCAGCTCAAACCGGGCGACCGCGTCTTCGCGATGATGAATGCCGCCAATCGCGATCCGGCGATTTTTCGCGATCCCGACCGTTTCGACGTCGCGCGTACGCCGAACAAGCATCTGACCTTCGCCGCCGGCATCCATTTCTGCCTCGGCGCGCCGCTCGCCCGGCTCGAAGCGCAGGTCGCCATCCCGACGCTGCTGCGGCGCCTCGGCGATCTCCGCCTCGAAGAACAACAGCTCGACTGGCTCGATTCGATGATCCTGCGCGGCGTCAGATCGCTGCGCGCGTCGTTTCGTCCCCGCTGACGGGCCTCATCAGGGCTTCTCGCCGCCTTCCGGGCCGTAGAACATCACCCAGAGCTCGAGGTCGTCGGTGAAATTCTCGAAGCGATGCTCGACATGAGCCGGCACGAAGAGGAAATCGCCTGATTTGAAATGGTGGCGCTCGTCGCCGCGGCGGAACCAGCCCGTGCCTGTCACCACGACATAGACTTCGTCACGATCGTGCGGCGTCTGCGGGTCGCTGCCGCGCGGCGCATAGAAACGCGCCTCCAGCGTGCCGTGGTGCATCATCTCGGGCGAGCGCCGGCCCGGCGGCAGGGGCGCGTTGCGCGCCGCCTCGAGCGGGATGACTGCGGGGAATTTCTCCATGGCGATTGCCTCGAATAAAGCTGAGGAGGCATAGCCTAAAGCCGAGCGAATTTGCCGTCGCGACCAATATTGTCAGGGTGCAAGCGGGGCCGGCGTTCCGCCGGCTTCGACGTTGGCCGCCGCATCCCCCGCGCTCGGCATCGGCTTGGCCGGGTCGTTGCCATCCGTGCTGAAGCCGTCGAGGAAATCGGCGAGGAAGCTCTCCATGCCGCGATAGGGCGGCGTCTGCTCAGGGATGGCGCCCGGCTGGTAGCCGAGCGCGGCGAAGGGCGCCAGTAGCTCGGCGTCCTTGGAGAGGACATAGATCGGCACCGTCCAGGGCTGCTTCTCGCCGCTGATGAAGGCGGGCGGCTGGTGATCGCCGAGGATGATGACGAGCGCCCCGTCGGCGACGCGCGTCGTCAGGAAGCCGCCGAGCACATCGAGATCATAGGCGACCGCTTCGAGATAGGGCGCCGCGAGGTTGTTCCAGTCGGGCTGGCGATAGATGCGCTCCCATTCCGCCGGCGAGACTCCGACATAATCGCCGGCATCGGCCCAGGCGGCGGTGTAAGGCGGCACCGGGTAGAACGGCGTGTGGCTCGACACCAGCACGATCTGCGCGAAGAGCGGCCTTCCATCGGCGTGGTTCTCGCGAGTGGCGAATTTCTTCAGCGTGTACTGGTCAGGGATGCGGAACCAGCCGAATTCCGGGCCGCGGTAGTCGAGGTCCTCCGCGTAGTAGCTCTTCTCGAAGCCCCAGAACTTTCCTTCCGGCCACGGCGTCTTGATGCCCGGCATGACGGCGACGGTGCGATAGCCCGTCGCCGCCATGTAGCGCGGCAGGCTGCGCCGGTCGCTTTCAAGGACGAGGCGCGAGAGGAGCTGATCGAGCTTGATGCCGCTCGCCATCGTGCCATGGGCGAGCCACGAGCTGCCGCCGAAGGTCGGCGACAGGATGCGGCTCGACAGCAGCATGTAGCCGGCCCGTTCGGTCTTGGCGGTGAAGCGCGCGAGCGCCGGTTCGATGGCAGCGCGGTAGGCGGGGTTGTCGAGCGCCGCCGTGCCGTAGGATTCGAGATAGATCAGCAGGACATCGTGCTGCTTGAGCTTGGCGAGGTCTGCGGTGTCGCGCTGGGGCTCCGCCAGCGCCGCGACATAGGGGCCGAGATTGCCGTGCGCAATCTGCCAGGCGCGATGGAGGAAGCTGGCCTGCTCGGCGAACTCGCGGGTGAGGCTGGTGCTGATCGGCGCCGACGCTCCCGTCGTCGAGGGCGGCGCCACCAGAACTCCGGCGGTGATGGCAAGCACGATCATGGCGACGGCAATGAAGCGGCGGTGCGCTGCCGCCCATTCGATCGCCCATAGCGCGGCGAGGATGGCGGCGAAGGCTGCGACGAGGCCGATCGCGAGGGCTGTGATGGCGAGGGCGGCGCGCCAGAAACTGGTCGATTCGTAAAACAGGCCGATCACCGACGGAGTCAGGCCGAGATCCCAATAGAGATCGAGCTGGCGGCCGAAGAGGCCCGGCATCAGCGCATCGACGAGATGCAGCAGCGCGGCGAGCAGCAGGGCGAGAGCGAGGAGGGCGCGCAGCGACCGCGGCAGGCGCCAGCCGGCGAGGCCAAGCAGGGCGAGCGCGGCGGCGAGGACGAGAATCTCGAGCGCCGGGCGCCAATCGAGGATCGGACGATGGCTCTCGGCATCGCTCGCCGGCGTGAACAGCGCGAGCAGCAAGACCAGCGCGGCGAGCGCGGCGAGAGCGGCTTGCCCGGCTCCGGGACCGAACCGGCGGCGGCACTTCAACGACGCATCCAATCGCGCCGGAGGTTGGCGGCACGACAGACCCCACATCCCCGCGCCCCGGCGGGGCGAGGGAGGGACCCGCATAGCGGGAGGGTGAGGGGGCCGCGCAGTTTCAGAGATGTGCTGCGAGATAGTTGCGCCGGCGGCGAGCTCCCCTCGCCTTCCCTTCGCCCGCTCTCGGCGAAGCCGAGCTTCGCCTGTCGCGGATCGCGAAAGTAAACTTTCGCAATCGAGGCGATGGGCCCCTTCCTCTCCCAAGGGGAGAGGATTTCAAGCGGCACACCGCCGCATGCCATCGCCCTGCGCTCATTCCGGCGCCGCGATCATCGCCGCGGCGGCCGGCGAGTGGACATGCGCCATGCCGGTATTGCGGTTGCTCGAGGCCGGCCGCATCACCGCCGAGGGGTTGGCGAATTGGCCGGGATAGACCGATTCCTCGACGATCTCGACCTTCATGTGCGCGGCCAGCGCATCGATCACCTCGGGCGGGAAGCGGTTGTCGACGAAGATCGTCTCGCCGCTGGCGTCGAGCCGGGGCACCGCGAAAGCCTTCTCCAGCGGCATCGAGAAATCGACGATGAACGAGGTAAGCTGGGTGACCGCCGGGATGATGCGGCGTCCGCCGCTGGCGCCAAGCGCCGCCCATGGCAGGCCGTCGCGCGTCACCACCACCGGGCACATATTGGAGAGCGGCCGCTTGCCGGCGGCGAGCGCGTTCGGCCCGCCTTGCCGCGGGTCGAACCACATCATTCCGTTATTCATCGTGACGCCGGTCTTGGGCAGCACGACCTTGGAGCCGAAGCGCGACAGCAGCGTATTCGTCAGCGCCACCATGTTGCCGTCACGATCGACCACCGAGAGATGCGTCGTGTGCGAGGCCGGGCTGGCATAGCCCATCGTCTTCAAGCGCTCGGCGAAGGCCTCGCTCAGCGATTCGGCATAGGCGATGAACGTCTCGGCATCGGGATAGGCGCGCGGCCGCCAGCCCATGCGCCGATCGATGCCCTCCATCGCAGTGAGGAAGGTCGGCCCGCCGGTCAGCGCCGGTGCCGCATGCAGCCGCACGCCGCGATAGTCGAGCGTGTGCGGCGCGACCACCGCGGCACGATAGGCGGCAAGATCGGCGGAAGAGATGACGCTGCCGCCTTCCCGGAGATCGGCGACGATGTCGGCGGCGAGCGCGCCTTCGTAGAAATCGCGCCGTCCAGCGGCGGCGAGGCGGCGATAGGTCTTAGCGAGGTCGGGGCGCGGCAGATGGCGGAGCTTGGTATCGCTCGCCGGCGCCGGCGGCAGCCCGTCGGGCAGGTAGACGGCGCGCGAGCCAGCGAACTGCGCGAGCTCGGAAGCGGCGACGGCGATCGACAGGGTGGTGTACCAGGTGACCGGCAGGCCTTCGTCGGCCATGCGGATGGCCGGCGCCATCACCTCGGCGAGCGATTTTTGCCCGAAGCGCTCGAGCGCGAGGCCGAGCCCGTCGACCGAGCCGGGCACGCAGATCGATTCGTAGCCCTTGACGTTGCGGTCGCCCTCGACGAGCGGCCAGCCGAAAAGCTGATCGTCGATCCCGCCAGCGAGCTTGTAGCGGCTGGGATCGAGCGCGGCGGCGGAGATCAGGCCGAAATCGACGATTTCGACTTTGCGGCTCGCGGCATTGCCATAGACGAGATACCCGGCGCCGCCCAGCCCGCTCATCCACGGCTCGACGATTCCGAGGGCGAAGGCGGTGGCCACTGCCGCATCGACGGCATTGCCGCCGGCAGCCAGGATCTCGGCACCGGCCGCGGCAGCGCGGCCGTGCTGCGCGACGACGATCCCTTCGGCCGAGACCTTGGCCTTCTTGGTCGGGATCCAGTTTTCCCTGAGCTCTTGAATGGGGCACCTCACCTTTCGGGTCATGCTAGTCCTTCTTAGTGCATCTTCCCTCATGGCGCCTCGCGCTTCAAGCGATTGGGTGCTTCAAGCGGCTGGCGAGGCTGCGCCGCGCCGGCTACAAACTTCATTGGCACGGCATTTCCAGCAAGAGCGGAGACAACACGCATGGTCGCACGCGGCGCCAACCTGCCCGAAATCAACGCCCGGGAAATCCTCGACGGCATCCGGAGCTGGGTCGAGATCGAGACGCCGAGCACCGACGGCGAGGCGGTCAACGTGCTGGTGACCAAGGTCGCCGCCGATCTCGCCGCGCTCGGCGCCAGCGTCGAGCGTGTGCCGGGCCGCGACGGCTATGGCGATCACATCCGCGCCCGCTCGCCCTGGGGCGGCGACGGGCCCGGCATCCTCCTGGTCAGCCATCTCGACACGGTGTGGGAGAAGGGCACGCTCAAGCGCAAGCCCTTCACCATCGACGGCGACAAGGTCTACGGGCCGGGCATCTACGACATGAAGGGCGGCGGCTATCTCGGCTTCTACGCCTACCGCCATCTCGTGCGCCAGGCCAAGGAGACGAAGCTGCCGATCACCTTCCTCTTCATGGCCGACGAGGAGGTCGGCAGCCCGACCTCGCGTCAGCTCATCGAGGAGACCTCGCGCAACCAGAAATACGTTCTCGTGCTCGAGCCCGGCCGCCCCAATGGCGGCGTCGTCACCGCACGCAAGGCGGTGGCGCGCTTCGATCTTGAGGTATCAGGAGTCGCGGCGCATGCCGGCGCCAATCACGAGCTCGGCCGCAGCGCCGTCGCCGAGCTGGCCCGGCAGATCGTCATCCTCGAGGGCATGACCGATTACGAGCGCGGCATCACCGTCAATGTCGGCGTGGCATCCGGCGGCACGGTGGCTTCGCCAATGTCGTGCCGGCCCATGCTACGGCGGAGATCGATTTCCGTGCCCCCGACAATGCGACGGCGGCCGAGATGGAGGCCCGCATCCTCGGCCTCAAGGCGATCGGCAAGGACATCGCGCTCCGCGTCACCGGCGGCGTCAACCGCCCGCCCTTCATCCGCGACGACGGCGTCGCCAAGCTCTACGCCCATGCCAAGCAGATCGCCGACGCGATGGACCTACCGCTGCCCGAGATGGCGACCGGCGGCGGCAGCGACGGCAATTTCAGCGCCGCGCTCGGCATCCCAACGCTCGACGGTCTCGGCGTCGTCGGCGCCGGCGCCCATGCCGAGCACGAGCACATGCTCATCTCCTCGCTCGAGCCGCGCACCAATCTGCTGCTGCGGCTCTTGGAGACGTTGGAGTAAGCTTCCCGCTTCTATCGACGAAGGACTCTAGATGACCAAGTTCACGGGCACGTCCAGCTATGTCGCGACCGAGGATCTGCGCGTCGCCGTCAACGCCGCCATCGCGCTCGAGCGTCCGCTGCTGATCAAGGGCGAGCCCGGGACTGGCAAGACGATCCTCGCGCAGGAGGTTGCGAGCGCGCTCGGCAAGCGCCTGATCTCCTGGCACATCAAGTCGACGACCAAGGCGCAGCAGGGGCTTTATGAGTACGATGCCGTCTCGCGTCTCAGGGACTCGCAGCTCGGCGACGCCAAGGTGCACGACATCGCCAATTACATCGTCAAGGGCAAGCTGTGGGAGGCCTTCGAGGCCGAATTGGCGCCGGTCCTGCTTATCGACGAGATCGACAAGGCGGATATCGAGTTCCCGAACGACCTGCTCCTTGAGCTCGACCGCATGGAGTTCTACGTCTACGAGACGCAGCAGACGATCGCCGCCCGCCAGCGCCCCATCGTCTTCATCACCTCGAACAACGAGAAGGAGCTGCCCGACGCCTTCCTGCGGCGCTGCTTCTTCCACTACATCAGCTTCCCCGACCGTGCGACGATGAGCGAGATCATCGAGGTCCATTATCCCGGCCTGCAGAAGACTCTGGTGCGCGAAGCGCTCAACGTCTTCTACGAGGTGCGCGATGTGCCCGGGCTCAAGAAGAAGCCGTCGACCTCCGAGCTTCTCGACTGGCTGAAGCTTCTCATGGTCGAGGACATCCCGCTCGAGACGCTGCGCTCGAAGGATCCCGGCAAGCTCATCCCGCCGCTGCACGGCGCGCTCTTGAAGAGCGAGCAGGACGTGCATCTGCTCGAGCGCCTGGCCTTCCTGCACCGCCGGGAAAAGGGCGGGCATTGATGTTCGTCTTTCTATTTGTAGGGGCGGGGCTCTGCCCCGCCCGCGGGCCGGGTAGAACCCGGCCCCTACAATTAGAATGTCGTCTGACGGATCTTTCATGTTCGTGAACTTCTTCCTCGATCTGCGCCAAGCCAAGGTGCCGGTCTCCTTGCGCGAGTACCTAACCTTGATGGAGGCGATGAAGCGCGGCGTTGCCGATTACAGCATCGAGGATTTCTACTACCTCTCGCGCAGCGCGCTGGTGAAGGACGAGCGCAACCTCGACAAGTTCGATCGCGTCTTCGGCCATTGCTTCAAAGGGTTTGAGACGCCGGGGGAAGACGGCATCGCCATTCCCGAGGAGTGGCTGCGAAAGCTCGGCGAGAAGCATCTCACCGAGGAGGAGAAGCGCCAGATCGAGGCGCTCGGCGGTTGGGACAAGCTGATGGAGACGCTGCGCCGGCGCCTCGAGGAGCAGAAGAAGCGCCATCAGGGCGGCAGCAAATGGATCGGCACGGCCGGCACCTCGGCCTTCGGCGCCTATGGCTACAATCCCGAGGGCGTGCGCATCGGCCAGGACGGCAATCGCAACAACCGCGCCGTCAAGGTGTGGGACCAGCGCAATTTCCAGAATCTCGACGACCAGGTCGAGATCGGCACGCGCAACATCAAGGTCGCTTTGCGCCGCTTGCGCCGCTTCGCGCGCGAAGGCGCGGCGAGCGAGCTCGATCTCGACGATACGATCCGCTCGACGGCGAAGAATGCCGGCTGGCTCGATCTCAAGATGGTGCCCGAGCGCCACAACGCGGTGAAGGTGCTGCTGCTGCTCGATATTGGCGGCTCGATGGACGGCCACATCAAGACTTGCGCCGAGCTCTTCTCGGCGGCGCGCGCCGAGTTCAAGCACCTCGAGTTCTTCTATTTCCACAACTGCCCCTACGAGAAGATGTGGAAGGACGCGCAGCGCCGCCACGCCGAGAACGTGCCGACCATGCTGGTGCTGCACACCTACGATTCGAGCTACAAGCTGATCTTCGTCGGCGACGCCAGCATGAGCCCTTACGAGCTGATGCAGCCGGGCGGCAGCGTCGAGCATTGGAACGAGGAGCCCGGTCATGTCTGGCTCGGCCGGCTGCTCGTCACCTATCCGAAGGCGGTGTGGCTCAACCCGGTGCCCGAACGCTACTGGTCGGGGACCGGCTCGATCGGCATGGTCCGTCAGCTCATGGAGGACCGCATGTTCCCGCTCACGCTGGACGGTCTCGACAAGGCGATGCGACGGCTGACGCGGTAGGAGGTCTCGCGTAATGTCACAACCCTCTCCCTTCGGGAGAGGGCAGGGTGAGGGGTGCTACACCGCCCCGACTTCGACACTCGGTATTCTGCCAACACCCTAACCCTCTCCCGGAGGGAGAGGGGATAGGAGGCGACGGCGACGTCGTTCAGGCGGCGTTCGACTTCTTCGGCGGGATATAGGCCATCGCCGCGTGCTCGGCGCAGTAGGGCTTGCCGCCGAGCGGACGAGCGCCGCAGAAATGGAAATGCTTCTCGCCGGGATGGCCGATCGGCCAGGAGCAGCTCGGGCCGGAGAAATCGACGACGACGCGGCGCTTGGGCGGGCCCTTGAGGGGCGACGGCCGCGGGGCGAGCGACAGGCGATGCGCCTTGCCGACAACGGCGTTCTTGGTGAGGCCGAGCCGGCGGCCGATCTCTGCCGTCGAATGTCCTTCCGCCCACAGGCGGCCGAGATTGTCGATAAGATCCTGGGTCCACACCGTTTCCATGGGTATCCACCGTATGCAGTGTGAGAATGGATGTCCAACCACCAAATACAGTAGCATGTGTCCAAAGCTCCGCCAATGCCAAAGCGCCGGGCGGGGCACCGAAAACGGTGGATAAATGGCGTCTTGAAGAGCCGTCAGTCGCCGCCGCGTTGACCGTTCGCATCGCCTGCTTCGCCGTCGCGCTTGCCGCCGGACTCGGCGGGCTAGCCTGCTTCGGCGCCGGCGGGCGGTGCTTCGAGCACGCCGGAGCGCGCCAGAAAATCACCCAGCGCGGCGATCCCCTCCGGCGGCATGTGCAGCCCCGATTTGCTGCGCCGCCAGATGATGTCCTCGACGCTGCATGCCCATTCGTTGCGCACGAAATGCTCGACCTCGCGCTCGTAGAGCAGGCCGCCGAAATGCTGGCCGAGATCCGTCGTCTCATGGGCGTTGCCGAGAAGCATCTCGACCTCTCTGCCGTGGCGGCGGGCGAGGCGGCGGAGCAGCTCGGCCGGCAGATGCGGCCGCGAGGCGACCAGCCGCGAGATGAATTGCAGCATCCCGCCGCTGCCGACATCGCCGCCCGGCAGCGTGCCGCCCGAAGTCCAGGCCGGCTTCATGTCTGGAAAACTCACCCGCAACTTGTCGAGCGCGTGCTCGGCGAGGCGGCGATAGGTGGTGATCTTGCCGCCGAACACCGAGAGCAGCGGCGGCGTCGCCTTGCCGCCGTCGAGCTCGAGAACGTAATCGCGCGTCACCGCGGAGAGGTTCTTGCTGCCGTCATCGTGGAGCGCCCTGACGCCGGCATAGCTCCACAAGACGTCGGACTCCTCGAAGCTGCGCTCGAGAAAACCGGCGACGACGCGGCGCAGATAGAGCGTCTCGTCCGGCGAGATGGCGACCTTTCCGGGCACGCCGTCGACGGCGATCTCGGTCGTGCCGATCAGCGAGAAGCGCTCCTCGAAGGGAATGATGAAGACGATGCGCCGGTCGGCGCTCTGCAGCAGATAGGCCTGCTCGCCCTGATAGAGCCGCGGCACGACG
>DATAQP010000412.1:0-6401 GCA_036264595.1 Allostellaceae bacterium | reverse complement strand
GGCGGCGTCGGCTGGTATCCGACCTCGCATTTCATCCATATCGACACCGGGCCGATGCGCAATTGGGAGCTCGACGGCTCGGGCCTCGATTCGCTGCTCGCCGGCCGCACGCTCGGACCCAGCCCGCCCGTCGCCTCGCGTATGGCGCGACTGCGTGCCTTGGCGCGCCGGGACTATCTCGCCCGTCACTCCAACTGACCCGAATCCTGGCTCTCTTCCAGGGTTTTTGCGGTTCTTTGAGGGTTTCTTAACCTTCAGATAAGCATCTATATGCGATGTCCCTTGGCGGGGCATCAGAGGCGTCGAGCCGCGTTGCAGAAATTGGCGAGCCATCTCGTACGAAGACCGACTGGGTTCGTTTCGCTACAGGCGGGCGCGCTCAGCTTCGTCATGCTCGTTTGCCTGGTTCTTTTCGCGCTCGGGGGGCTGCGCGTCTGGGACGCTCGCCAAGCGGCGTTTGACGGCGCCGCGAAGGATACGATGAATCTCACGCGCGTGACCGCCCTGCATGTGGCGGACGCTCTCCGAACCGTCGACAGCACTCTCGTCGGGCTGGTCGAGCGGCTCGAGCTCGACGGTACCGCACCCGCGGCGCTGGAGCGCATGCATCGGCTTCTCAAGGCGCAGGTCGCGGCACTGCCGCAGCTCAAAGGTCTCACGGTCATCGACGAAAATGGCGACTTCGTCGTGGGCAATCTGCCGCTGACACAGAGGCTCAACTTCAACGACCGGGATTATCTTCAATATCATCGACGCGACCGTAGCCGCGGGCTGCATATCGACGCCCCGGTCCGCAGCAAGGCAATCAACGAATGGGTCATTCCGGCGTCGCGCCGGCTCGATCATCCGGATGGCAGCTTCGCCGGCGTCATGTTGGCAACGATCGACATGACGTATTTTCAAAAATTCTTCGATACTTTCAGCCTCGGCGAGGGCGCCACGCTCTGGCTCGCCACAGCGGACGGGATCGTCCTCGTTCGCCGCCCCTTCGATGAGCAGACGATCGGCAAGAGCCTGCTCCAGGGACCGGTTTTCCGCGATTACCTTCCGGTCGCGTCCGTCGGCAGCGCAACGCTGCGGTCGCCGGTCGACGGGGTCGAGCGACTGCTGAGCTATCGCAAGGTCGAAACCTATCCCCTGGTGATCGCAGCTGCAGTCGCGACCGAGGAAATTCTTGCCGAATGGCGTAGGGATGTCTGGCGTCACGGGATCGGCATCGGCGTCCTTGCCCTCGTTCTCGGCCTCCTGGGTTATCGTTTGACTGGTCAGATCGGCCTCCGGGTCGCGGCGCAGCGTGCCGCGGAGGAAGCAACCGCCGCGGCGGCGAATGCTGCGGCGCAATACCGCCTGCTGGCCGACAACTCCACCGACCTGATCTTCCGACTTGATCTCGCCTTCATCTGCCGCTACCTGTCGCCGGCCTGCCGCGAGATACTGGGTTATGAGCCCGGGTCGCTCGTCGGCACGGCGTCGCTCGACTTGTTTCATACCGACGATGCCGAGCGCGTCGCGGAGATCCACCGCGCCATGGCGTCCGGCCGCGAGCGCGCCGATGCGACGTGTCGGGTCCGGCATCGCGACGATCGCTGGGTCTGGGTCGAGATCAGCCTCAGGCTGGTGCCGGACCCGGCCGGCGCGCCGCTCGAGATCGTTGGCACGCTGCGCGACGTCACCAGGCGCGTCGAGGCCCGGGAAGCATTGCGCGAGAGCCAGGCCCGCCTGCAATCGATTCTCGACAGCGCGCCCGTGGCGATCAGCCTCAAGGACCTCGAGCACCGCTACGTCGTGATCAACCGACAATACCGGGCCTGGTACGGCGTCACCGAGGAGGAGCAGCTCGGCCGCCCGCTGAGCGCCGTCGGAACCGAGCCGGTCTTCGCCGAGCTGATGGAAAGCATGGAGAATCGCGTCATCGCCACCGGCAAGGTCGTCACGCTCGAGGTTCGCGAGCCGGATATCGGCACCGCGCCGGTCTGGGAGTCGGTCACCAAATTCCCCATCCGCGGCGCCGACGGTATCATCATCGGCGTTGGCACCCTCAATATAGACGTCTCCGAGCGCAAGGCGGCCGAGGCGGCGATCCGCGAAAGCGAGGAGCGCTTCCGTCTGCTCGTCGAAGGCGTCCAGGACTACGCTATCTACGCGCTCGATACGGCCGGCAGGGTGAAGAGCTGGAATATTGGCGCCGAGCGCATCAAGGGCTATGCCGCCGACGAGATCGTCGGGCAGGATTCTGCGATCTTCTACACCGAGGAGGACCGCAAGCGCGGCGAGCCCGCCAGGGCGCTCGGTGCCGCGCTGCAGGACGAGCGATACATCGCCGAGGGCTGGCGCGTGCGCAAGGACGGCAGCCGGTTCTGGGCGAGCCATCGGCTCACTGCGCTGCGCAATCCGGCCGGCGAATTGCTCGGCTTCGCCACAGTCACCCGCGACCTGACCGAGCGGACGATCGAGCAGGAGCAGCGCAAGCTCATCGTCGAGGCCGCCCCCAACGGCATGCTGATCGTCGACGAGACGGGGACCATCAAGCTGGCCAATTCGGCGGTTGAGCGCATCTTCGGCTATGCGCGCGGCGCGCTCCTGGGGCAGCAGATCGAGATTCTCGTTCCCGAGATCCATCGCCAGGATCTCATCGCCAAGCGCACCGCCTTCGCGCGCGACAAGACGCCGCGTCTCACCGCGCTCGGACTGCCCGGCCGGCGGGCCGACGGGTCCGAGGTTCCGGTCGAGGTCGATCTCAGCCCGGTCGAGACGCCGCGCGGCCGCATCGTCATCGCCGCCATCACCGATGTGACGGCCCGCCGCGCCGCCGAGCGGGCGTTGCAGGAGGCAAAGGACGCGGCCGAGGAGGCGAGCCGGGCGAAGTCGGATTTCCTCGCCTGCATGAGCCACGAGATCCGCACCCCGATGAACGGCATCATCGGCTTCGCCGATCTTCTTCTCGACAGCGCGCTGACGGCGGAGCAGCACCGCCAGGCCAAGTTGGTCAAGGATGCCGGCAAGTCGCTCCTCGCCATCATCAACGATATCCTCGACGTCTCGAAGATCGAGGCCGGCAAGCTCGAGCTCGAGCGCATTCCGCTGAGCCCGACCGGCATCGCCGATGGTGCCGTATCGATCATCCGCGCCGAGGCCGCCGCCAAGGAGCTGGCGCTCGGCATCGAAGTCGCTTCCGATGTGCCGGCCTGGATCACGGGCGACCCGACGCGGCTGCGCCAGATCCTCCTCAACCTGCTGAACAATGCCGTCAAGTTCACTGCCCACGGCACAATCGCGGTAAGAATCTTGCGCGATCCCGCCCTGCCGGAGTCGCGCCTGCGCTTCGAGGTGAAGGATACCGGTCCGGGCATAGCGCACGAGCACCAGCATCTCCTCTTCCAGCATTTCTCCCAGGTCGACCGCTCGATCACCCGGCGCTTCGGCGGTACCGGCCTCGGTCTTGTCATATGCAAGCGCCTCGCCGAGGCGATGGACGGGGCGATCGGCGTCGACAGCGAGCCGGGACGGGGCAGTACATTCTGGTTCACCATCGCCGCAAGCGAGATCGCGGCGCCGCAGGCTGCGACCGACGGCACGGCGATGCTGGCGAAGGCGAGCGCGCGCATCCTCGTCGCCGAGGACATATACATGAACCAGATCGTCGTCGAAGCTGTGCTCAAGGCGGCCGGCCACGAGGTGACGCTCGTCGCCAACGGCGTCGAGGCGGTCGCGGCGGTCCAGTCGCGCGACTACGATCTCGTCCTCATGGATATGGAGATGCCGGTCATGGACGGCATCTCGGCGGCGCACGCGATCCGCGGCCTCGGCGAGCGCGTGCGCGACATCCCGATCGTCGCCCTCACCGCCAATGCGATGGCCGATGAGATCGCCCGCTGCCGCGCTGCCGGGATGAACGATCACCTCTCCAAGCCTATCGACCGCAAGATACTGCTCGCTGTCGTCGCCCGCTGGTCGGGACAGGCGGAGGCTGAGCCGGCGTCGGCGCGCCGGGGAGCGAGCGAGCCGGTGCTCAACGAAGCCCTCTTGCGCGAGCTCGAGGATCGCCTCGGCAAGCCCAAGCTTCTCATCTTCGCCGCCCTGTTCCGCGACCAGATCGGCCAGGCCCTCCTCGTCATGACGCCGACCGCCGACCGCCAGCTTCTCGCCCGCGAGGCGCATAATCTCGTCTCGCTCGCCGGCAATCTCGGCTGCAGCGAGCTGACCGCGCGCGTCCGCGGCCTCGTCGGCGCCCTGCCCGATCCCGACATCGACGTCGAGCCGCTGCTCGCCGAGATCAGCGGCGCCGCGGCGCGCGCGATCTCGGCGATGGACGAGCGCTATCGGGCGTAGGAGCAGGGCCGCCGCCGGATTGTTGACGATTCGCGGCCGCCTCCTTATGTTGCGCGGCGATGGAAGCGGCTCGTTTTCTCATTTCCCGAATTAGCCGCCCGGTTCTGGGCTAGGGGGCCTGCGCTAGGACCGGGGAGACCCTTGCGTCCGCACCGTCTCCTGTCATAGGGACCGGCGGCGGCCGCCGCACCGGCAAGAACCATTCGGGAATCCGATCGACCATGAGCACCGACTACCGCAACACCGTCTTTCTGCCGCAGACCGATTTCCCGATGCGCGGCGACCTGCCGAAGCGCGAGCCCGTGCTGCTCAAGCGCTGGCAGGACATCGCCTTGTGGCGCCGGCTGCGCGAAGGATCCAAGGGGCGGGAGAAATTCATCCTCCATGACGGGCCACCTTACGCCAACGGCAATCTCCATATCGGCCACGCCCTCAACAAGATCCTCAAGGACGTCGTCAACCGCGCCCAGCAGATGCTCGGCAAGGACGCCAATTACGTGCCCGGCTGGGACTGCCACGGCCTGCCGATCGAGTGGAAGATCGAGGAGAAGTACCGCGCCGCCAACAAGTCCAAAGATGACGTGCCGATCGACGTCTTCCGCAAGGAATGCCGGGACTTCGCCGATCACTGGATTGGCGTGCAGCGCGAGGAGTTCCAGCGCCTCGGCGTCTTCGGCGACTGGGACGATCCCTATACGACGATGGCCTACAAGGCCGAGGCGCAGATCGTCCGCGAGATCGGCAAGTTCCTGATCAATGGCGGGCTCTACAAGGGCGCCAAGCCGGTCATGTGGTCGGTCGTCGAGCAGACCGCCCTCGCCGAGGCCGAGATCGAGTATCACGATCACACCTCGACGACGGTGTGGGCGCGCTTCCCTGTCGCGACGCCGTCGCGCCCCGAGCTTGCCGGGGCGAGCGTCGTCATCTGGACGACGACGCCGTGGACCTTGCCTGGCAACCGCGCCATCGCCTATGGCGCCGATTTCGACTATGTCGTCGCCACCGTCGCCGCTGCCAAGGAAGGCAGCCTGGCGCGCCCGGGCGAGAAGCTCGTCGTCGCCGCCAAGCTGCTGCCGAAGCTCGAAGAGGTGGCCGGCTTCACCGCGGCGCCTGATCCTGCCTCGTTCAAGGGCGCGGCGCTTGCCGGCACGGTCTGCCGCCATCCGCTCGACGGGCAGGGCTACGATTTCCCGGTCCCGCTCCTCGCCGGCGATTTCGTCAGCGACGAGGATGGCAGCGGCTTCGTCCATATCGCGCCCGGCCATGGCGAGGACGATTTCCTGCTCGGCCAGAAATACGGCGTCGAGGTGCCGCAGACCGTCGGTCCCGACGGTGTCTACTACCCGCACGTCTCGCTCTTCGCCGGCAAGACGGTCTATTGGCCGACCGGCAAGCCGGGCAATGCCAACAAGGCGGTGATCGCCGCCCTCGCGGCGTCAGGCGGTCTCCTGGCGGAAGGCAAGCTCGTCCACTCCTATCCGCATTCCTGGCGCTCCAAGGCGCCGCTGATCTTTCGCAACACGCCGCAATGGTTCATCTCGATGGAGACGAACGGGCTGCGCGACAAGGCCTTGAAGGCGATCGACGAGACGCGCTGGATCCCGGCCCAGGGCAAGAACCGCATCCAGTCGATGATCGAGAGCCGGCCGGATTGGTGCATCTCGCGCCAGCGCGCCTGGGGCGTGCCGATCGCCGTCTTCGTCGACAAGCGGACCGGCGAGCCGCTGCGCGACCAGTCGGTGGTCGACCGCATCGCCGATGCGGTCGAGCGCGAGGGCGCCGATATCTGGTTCACCGCCGATCCGCGGGTCTTTCTCGGCAACGCCTATAATGCCGCCAATTACGAGCGCGTCACCGACATCGTCGATGTCTGGTTCGATTCCGGCTCGACCCACGCCTTCGTCCTGGAAAAGCGCCCCGATCTCAAATGGCCGGCCTCGCTCTACCTCGAAGGCTCGGACCAGCATCGCGGCTGGTTCCATTCCTCGCTGCTCGAGAGCTGCGGCACGCGCGGGCGGGCACCCTATGACGCCGTGCTGACGCACGGCTTCGTGCTCGACGAGCAGGGTCGC
>DATAQP010000403.1:0-2217 GCA_036264595.1 Allostellaceae bacterium | reverse complement strand
CGGTGGTCAGCCGATTGGCCAGCACGCAGCCCGCCGAGCCCGCGCCGACGATGACGTAATCGTAGGAGTTATCCGTACTCACCGTCCGCTCACCAAACGACCGCTTCGAGACCGATACATGGACCATATCCTTCGACTTCGCTCAGGATGAGGGGGACATTCCACCAACATCTCCCCTCGTCCCGAGCGGAGCCCCCTTCGAGACGCCGCCTGCGGCGGCTCCTCAGGGCAAGCTGGCGTAGTCGAAGGACATGGCCGCATTCACTCATTTCCACCTCAGCGATAAGGACAGGCGACGTCGCCGAGCTCGACATAGACGCTCTTCAGCTGCGTGTAGTGCTCGATCGCGGCGACGCCGTTCTCGCGGCCGATGCCGGATTGCTTGCTGCCGCCGAACGGCGCCTCGACCGGCGTCACGTTGTAGTTGTTGATCCAGCAGACCCCCGCCTCCAGGGCGGCAACGACGCTATGGGCGCGCGCGAGGTCTCGGGTGAAGACACCGGCGGCGAGACCGAACTCGGTGTCGTTGGCGCGGCGCACGACCTCCGCCTCGCCGTCGAAGGCGAGCACTGCCATGACCGGGCCGAAGATCTCCTCGCGCGCGATCGCCATGTCGTCCGTGCATTCGGCGAAGATCGTCGGCAGGACGAAATACCCGTCCTTCAGCGCCGGATCCTCGGGCACCCCGCCGCCGCAGAGGAGCCGCGCGCCGGCTTTCTTGCCCGCCTCGATATAAGACAGCACGCGGTCACGATGCGCGGCCGAGATCAGCGCGCCGATCTCGGTCTCCGGCCGCATCGGGTCGCCGACGCGCAAGAGCCGCGTGCGCTCGACCAGCCGGTCGAGGAAGGCGCCGAGCAGCTTGCGCTCGACGAAGACGCGCGTGCCGTTGGTGCAGATCTCGCCCTGGGTATAGAAATTGCCGAGCAGCGCCGCCGACACGGCATTCTCGAGATCGGCATCGGCGAAGACGATGAGCGGCGACTTGCCGCCGAGCTCCATCGTCACCTTCTTCAGCGTCGCCGCGGCATCCGCCATCACCTGGCGCCCGGTGCCGACCTCGCCGGTCAGCGACACCTTGGCGATGCGCCGATGCGTCGTCAGCATGCGGCCGACCGCGCCGTCGCCCTGGACGACGTTGAAGACGCCCGGCGGCAGGCCGGCCTCGGCATAGATCTCGGCGAGGCGCAGCGCGCTCAATGGCGTCAGCTCGGCCGGCTTGAAGATCATCGCATTGCCGCAGGCGAGGGCGGGTGCCGATTTCCAGCAGGCGATCTGGATCGGATAGTTCCAGGCGCCGATGCCGGCGCAGATGCCGAGCGGCTCGCGCCTGGTATAGACGAAGGCGTTGCGCAGGCCGATATGCTGGCCGGCAATGCTCGGCGCCAGCCCGGCGAAATATTCCAGGCACTCGGCGCCGCTGATGACGTCGACCGAAGCGGCCTCCTGGATCGGCTTGCCGGTGTCGAGCACCTCGAGTTCGGCGAGCTCGCGGTTGTGCGCGCGCAGGAGGCCGGCGGCGCGATTGAGGATGCGGCCGCGCTCCGCCCCGGTCATCGCCGACCACACGGCGAAGCCTTCTGCCGCGGAGGCTACGGCACGCTCGACATCCTCGGCACCGGCGCTCTGGACGCGGCAGATCTCGCGCCCGGTCGCCGGGTTGATGGTGGCGAAGCTGGCGCCGCTCGTCGCCTCGGTGCGGCGCCCGTCGATGAATAGGGTCTGCACCGGCAACATGGTCTAGTCCCCGCCGGGCGGCGGCAGCTGGCCGCGCAGATAGGCGATGGCGATCTCGCGCGCCCCGGCGCCGTCGAGCGAGCCGTCGAGCGAGGCGTGCAGCCACAGCCCGTCGATCAGCGCAGCGAGGCCGCACGCCGTCTGCGCCGCCCGCTCGGCCGGCAGCAGATCGCGCAGGCTGTGCATCAGGTTCGAATGGAGGCGGCGCACGTTGAGGCGCTGCAGCCGCCCGAGCGCCGGCACGTGCGGCGCCTCGGCCCAGAAGGCGAGCCAGGCGGAAATCACCCCGGCCTGGAACTGGCTCGTCGCGAAATTGCTCTCGATGACGGCGATGAGGCGTTCCTCGGCGCTGCGCGCCGTGGCGAGCGCGGCGACGACGTCGTCGCGCAGACGCTGCAGCAGGCGCCGCATGGTTGCCTCGAGGAGCTCGTTCTTGCCGCCGAAATAATGATGGATGATGCCCGAGGAGACGCCGGCCTC
>DATAQP010000398.1:0-9817 GCA_036264595.1 Allostellaceae bacterium | reverse complement strand
CGACGGGATGTGGAGTGGCCTCTGCCGGGCCCGGATCGCTGATCGACATTGTCTCTTCTTGCCACGGCGCGGCGGCAGGGCAAAGGATTTAACGCGCGGTCCGTCGCCCACCCCATATCGTCATGGCCTCTCGCGGGTTCTGCGAAACCGCCGGCGGCAGCGGGAACTGCGTTCCCGCGAGAGCCCGGATCAAGTCCGGGCATGACGAAGATGGAGAACCTCCAATCGGGAGCTGCCGATGCCGCGAGCCACGCCCCTCTTCGACGCGCATTGCCACATCATCGATCCGCGCTTTCCGCTGGTCGAAAATCAGGGCTATCTGCCGCCCGCCTTCACCGTCGACGACTATCTGGCGCAGGCCGCGCCGCTCGGCATCACCGGCGGCGCCGTCGTCTCGGGCTCGTTCCAGGAATTCGACCAGGACTATCTGCTCGACGCGCTGGCCCGGCTCGGCCCGTCCTATGTCGGGGTGACGCAATGTCCCGCAACGACGCCTGACGACACCATCCTCGACCTGGCGCGGCGCGGCGTCAGGGCAGTGCGCTTCAACTTGAGGCGCGGCGGCTCGGAAGGGATCGAGGCGCTGGAGACGATGGCGCAGCGCGTCCACGACCTCGCCGCCTGGCATGTCGAGCTCTATGCCGATGCCGCCGGCCTCGCGCCGCTGATGCCGCATCTGCGCCGCCTGCCGCGCCTCGTCATCGACCATCTCGGCCTCTCGGAAGAGGGCTTGCCGACGCTGCTGAAACTCGTCGAGCACGGCGTCACCGTCAAGGCGACCGGCTTCGGCCGCGTCGTGCTCGACGTTCCGGCGGCGCTGGCGGCGATCGTCGCCATCGATCCGGCGAGGCTGATCTTCGGCACCGACATGCCCTCGACCCGCGCGCAGCGACCCTTCGCGGCGAGCGACATCGACCTCGTCGTCGAGACGCTGGGACCCGACATCGCGCGCCGTGTTCTCCACGACAACGCGGTGGCGCTCTACCGGCCGCTGGACGCCGGCGTCTAGCTGCCTGTTCCCACAGCGGCGGCGACCGAGGCGAAGCCGTCGCGCCGCAGTCGCGCGGCAAGCTCGCTCTTGATGCGCGCGACGAGAGCAGGTCCCTGATAGATGAGCCCAGTATAGAGCTGCACCAGGCTCGCCCCGGCGCGGATCTTGGCATAGGCGTCGGTGCCGCTGGCGACGCCGCCGACGCCGATCAGCGTGACGCGGCCCTTTGTTCGGCGATGCATCTCGGCGAGCAGCGCGGTCGAGGGCGCGAAGAGCGGCTTGCCGCTCAGCCCGCCCGGCTCGTGCGCGTTGCCGCCGCGCAGGCCAGGCGGCCGCGCCACCGTTGTGTTCGAGACGATCAGCCCGTCGATGCCGCTGGTCAGCGCGACCTCGGCGAGATCGGCGCGCTCCTCCTCGGTGAGGTCGGGGGCGATCTTGACGAGGAGCGGCGGCGGTTTGTGCGGTACCGCCGCGCGCCGCGCCGCGAGCAGCCGCTCGATGAGCACGGTGACCTCGCGGCGGCGCTGCAGCTCGCGCAGGCCCGGCGTGTTGGGCGACGAGATGTTGACGACGAGATAATCGGCGAGCGGCGCGAAGGCGGTGATGCCGGCGACGTAATCCGCCACCGCGTCGGGCGCGTCGCGGTTCTTGCCGATATTGGCGCCGACGATGCCACCCCTACCCGCGACGGCACGCCGGCGTGCAAGGGGGCGTGCCGACAGTCGCGCGGCGACGGCGGCGAGACCCTCGTTGTTGAAGCCGAGGCGGTTGATCACCGCGCCGTCCTCGGCGAGGCGGAAGATGCGCGGCTTGGGATTGCCTTCCTGCGGCCGCGGCGTCACCGAGCCGATCTCGACGAAGCCGAAGCCGAGAGCCAGCATGGCATCAGGCACCAACGCGTTCTTGTCGAAGCCGGCGGCGAGACCGATCGGGTTGGGAAAGTCGCGGCCCCATAAATTCGTGCGCAGCAGCGGATCGGGCGCCTCCGCCGGCGCGCGCACCAAGCCGCTGGCGAGCGCCCGCAAGGTGAGATCGTGCGCCGCTTCCGGCGGCAGCAGGCGCAGCAGCGGCAGCGCCAGGCGCGCGAGATCCGCCATCTAATCCAGCGCCGGGAAGACGTGACGCCCGTCGGGACCGAGCGGCAGCGGCGCGACGCGGCGCACCGCTTCGCAGGGCAGCGCGCCGTAGAGATGCGGGAAGAGCTCGCCGCCGCGCGATATCTCCCAGCGCAGCGCGGCGCCAAGCGCGGTCGGATCGACGGCGAGCAGCACGAGATCGCCCTGGCCGGCGCGATGGTGCGCGGCGCTGGCGACGATCTGCGATGCGGTCGAGAAATGGATGAAGCCGTCGGCGACATCCTGGCTCGAGCCGGGATAAGAACCCGTACTCTCGGCCGCGCGCCATTCCGCCGCGCGGCACATGTGATAAATCAGCGATTGCGTCATGACGGCGACGCTAACGCATCGCTCCGCCGCCCGACAAGCCTCGCATGACGGCACTGTCGGCGACGGGACGCTGCGGCGTTTTTGGCGTGCAACCCCGTCAATTCCGGGTCTATGCTGATCGCATGAAGGCGTTGACCTATATCGACGGCATCTGGCACGAGGGCAATCCGCCGCTCCTCGGCGCCATGTCGCATGCCACCTGGCAGTCCTCGATCGTCTTCGACGGCGCGCGCGCCTTCGAGGGTGTGATGCCCGACCTCGACAATCATTGCAAGCGCGTGGTGCGCTCGGCGCGCAATCTCGGTCTCGCGCCGATGCTGACCTGGGGCGAGATCGAGGAGCTGGCGCGCGACGGCGTCAGGCAATTCCCGCGCGGCACCGAGCTCTACATACGGCCGATGTTCTTCGCCGAGGAGGGCTTCATCGTGCCGCTGCCCGAGAGCACGCGCTTCGCCCTCTCCGTCTACGAGGCACCGCTGCCGAGCGCCAAGGGCTTCTCAGTCTGCCTCTCGAGCTTCCGCCGCCCGGCGCCCGACATGGCGCCGACCGACGCCAAGGCCTCCTGCCTCTATCCCAACAGCGCGCGCGCGATTTCCGAGGCGCTCGGCCGCGGCTACGACAACGCCGTCGTGCTCGACTTCGAGGGCAATGTCGCCGAGTTCGCCACCTCGAACATCTTCTGCGTCAAGGCTGGGATCGCACATACGCCGGTCGCCAACGGCACCTTCCTCGCCGGGGTGACGCGGCAGCGCGTCATCCAGCTCTTGCGCGATGCCGGCATCACCGTGCATGAGCGCAGCCTCACCTTCGCCGAGGTGCTCGCCGCCGACGAGGTCTTCTCGACCGGCAATTACGGCAAGGTGCTGCCGATCACCCGGGTGGAGAAGCGCGATTTGCAGCCCGGCCCGGTCTACATCCGCGCTCGCGAGCTCTACTGGGACTTCGCCCATAGCAGCTGAGCGCGGTGCTCGCGGGTTGGTTGTGCGTCCTTCGAGGCGCGACCTGCGGTCGCTCCTCAGGATGAGGTAAATCGAAGATGGCACGCATAGACCATCCTCATCCTGAGGAGCGCCGTCAGGCGCGTCTCGAAGGACGCATCACGGTTATCCAATGTGCTTGTGTCCATGCCACTCTCTGAATCGATCCTGCTCCCCGATGCGCCCGCCCTCGTCGTCGGGCTGAACGAGGCGATCTGGCTGACCGGCGACGGCGAGGTCGAGACGCTCGGCCTCGCCCAGGCGGTCAAGCGGGCGCGCGCCGAGCCGCCTTTGCTATGCCATGGCAGGGCGATGGCGCGCCGGCTCGGCGTCACGCCCTTCCCGGCGCTCGATCTCCTCGAGCTCTTCGCCTTCGTGCGGCCGGCGCGCTTCTGCCTGCCGACGCCGCGCGGCCTCGCCGCCGCGCTCGGCCTGGCGCGGCCGCCGCATCTCGCCGATGCGGCCCTCACTCTGGTCGAGGCGGCGCGCGCCTTGCTCGTCGAGCTCGCCGGCGCCGCGCCCGACGAGGATGCGCAGCTGATCGCCGCGGCGATGGCGCGCGGCGGCTGGGGCTGGGGCGACGCCGTGCTGGCGGCGCTGCGCCCCGCTTCAGCTCGCCCAAACGACTCCGCGCCGGCCGGCCTCGCGGTCTGGCGCCGCCTGCCGGAATGGGCCGAGCACGCGCCGGAACCCGCCCCCGGCAATCTGCCGGTCGAGCCCGCCGAGGCGCGCCAGCGCCTCGCCGAGCTGCTCGGCGGCGACGCCGAGGCACGGCCGCAGCAATCCGACTACGCCGATGCGGTGAGCCAGGCCTTCCTGCCGCGCGCCGCGCCGCAGCAGCCCAACGCGGTGCTCGCCGAGGCCGGCACCGGCGTCGGCAAGACGCTGGGCTATATCGCGCCGGCCAGCCTGTGGGCCGAGAAGAACGACGGCGCGGTGTGGATCTCGACCTATACGCGCAACCTGCAGCATCAGATCGCCGGCGAGCTCGACCGGCTCTACCCCGATCCTGCCGTCAAGGCGCGCCGGGTGGTGCTGCGCAAGGGCCGCGAGAACTATCTTTGCCTGCTCAATTTCGAGGAGGCGGTGGCGCAGCTGCCGATGCGGCCGAACGACGCCGTCGCGCTCGGCCTCATCGCCCGCTGGCTGGCGCGCAGCGGCGACGGCGATATCGTCGGCGGCGGCGACTTCCCCGGCTGGCTCGCCGACGTGCTCGGGCGCGGCCGCTCGCTCGGCCTCACCGACCGGCGCGGCGAGTGCGTCCATTCCGCCTGCCCGCACTACCACCGATGCTTCATCGAGAAGAGCGTGCGCAAGGCGCGGCGCGCCCGCATCGTCGTCGCCAATCACGCGCTCGTCATGATCCAGGCGGCGCTCGGCGGGCTCGACGACGCCTATCTGCCGAACCGCTACGTCTTCGACGAGGGCCACCACGTCTTCGATGCCGCCGACAGCGCCTTCTCGCTTGATCTCTCGGGCCAGGAGACTGCTGATCTTCGGCGCTGGCTGCTCGGCGTCGAGGCCGGCGGGCGCGGCCGCGCGCGCGGCCTGCGCCGGCGCATCGAGGATCTCGTCGCCGGCGACGACGCCGCCGAGAAAGCGCTGGCCGATGCGCTCGTCGCCGCCCGCGCGCTGCCCGGCGAGGGCTGGCAGCATCGCGTCGCCGAGGGTCGCCCGGCGCAGGCCGCCGAGGCTTTCCTCGCCATCGTCCGCCGCCAGGTCCTCGCCCGCGCCGCCGACCGCGACGGCGCCTTTGCCATCGAGACCGATGCCCGCCCGCCGGTCGACGAGCTGCTGCCCGCCGCCGCGGCGCTCGCGGCAGCGCTCGCCCGCCTCGCGGCGCCGCTGGCGAGGCTTTGCGAAATCCTCGCCGCCCGGCTCGAGGACGAGGCGGCGGAGCTCGAGACGGCGACGCGGCTGCGCATCGAGGCGGTGCTGCGCAGCCTCGCCCGCCGTGGCGAGGCGCAGATCGGCGGCTGGCGCCGCATGCTGCGCGATCTCGCTCTGCCGCTGCCGCCCGAATTCGTCGACTGGCTGTCGCTCGAGCGCTTCGACGGGCTCGAGCACGATGTCGGCATGCATCGCCACTGGGTCGATCCGACCGTGCCCTTCACCGCCGCCGTGGTGACGCCGGCCCATGGCGTCGTCGTCACCTCGGCGACCTTGACCGACGGCACCGGCGACGCGCTCGGCGACTGGATCGCCGCCGAGGCGCGCACCGGCACGCGCCATCTCGAGCGGCCGGCCTGGCGCGCCCGCGTCCCCTCGCCCTTCGACTATCCGGCGCAGACCCGCATCTTCGTCGTCACCGATGTCAGGCGCGACGATCCCGGCCAGGTCGCCGCCGCCTACCGCGCCCTCTTCCTCGCCTCGGGCGGCGGCGCGCTCGGCCTCTTCACCGCCATCTCGCGCCTCAAGGCGGTGCATCAGCGCATCGCCGGAGCGCTCGAGGCGGAAGGTCTGCCGCTGCTCGCCCAGCATGTCGACGGCATGGACACCGCGACGCTGATCGACATCTTCCGCGCCGAGGAGGATTCGTGCCTCCTCGGCACCGATGCGGTGCGCGACGGCGTCGACGTGCCGGGCCGCTCGCTGCGCCTCATCGTCTTCGACCGCGTGCCATGGCCGCGGCCCGACATATTGCACAGGGCGCGCAAGGCGGCGTTCGGCGGCGCCCGCTACGACGACATGCTGACGCGGCTGCGCCTCAAGCAGGCCTTCGGCCGGCTTATCCGCCGGGCCAGCGACAGCGGCGTCTTCGTGCTGCTCGATCCGGCCTTTCCCTCGCGGCTGCACGGCGCCTTTCCCGATGGCGTGGTGCCCGAGCGCGTCGGCCTCAAGGATGCGGTCGAGCGCACCGCCGCCTTCCTCAAGCATTGATCCCGCACGGGATGCCAATTCCTTCGCCGGAATCGGCTGGATCTTCGGCCTGCATGACCGGCGGTGGCTCGAGCGACCTATTTTCGGTACGGTGCGTTACATGAACGCGTGGACTAGAGCGCCGATTCGAGATCGCCGCCGATGTCGAATAGATCGCGCGCCTCTCATGATTTTGCCACCGAAGCCGCCCTGACATTGCCGCAATCGCCCGCTAGGAAACCCGCATGATCGATCATCAAGCCGCCCTCATCTACACTATGGTTCTCATCTCGGCCTCAGATCGCAACATGAGCGACGCCGAGATGCGCATCATCGGCGACAACGTCCGCGATCTGCCGGCCTTCGTCGGCTACGATCACGGCAAGCTCACCAAGACGCTGGGCGAATGTGCCGCGCTGCTCGACAGCGAGAACGGTCTCGAGGAGACGCTCAAGCAGATCAAGGCGGCGCTGCCGCCGCGGCTGCGCGAGACCGCCTATGCGATGGCCTGCGACGTCGTCGCCGCCGACGGCGAGGCGAGCCAGGAGGAGCTGCGCGTACTGGAGATGATCCGCCACCGCCTCAATATCGACCGGCTGATCGCCGCCGCCATCGAGCGCGGCACGCGGGCGCGCTTCATGACGCCTGAGTAAGCGGGGCCGGAGCAAGCGGGGCCGGGTGAACGGGAGGAGGTAGCGATGACGTGGTCGATCGTGGCGCGCGATGCGGCAAGCGGCGCCTTCGGCGTCGCCGTCACCACCAAGGCCTTCGCCATGGGCGCGCGCTGTCCGCATGCGATGAGCGGCGTCGGCGCGATCGCCACGCAATCCTTCACCAACCCGATGTTCGGCACGCGCGGCCTGCGCCTGCTGCAGGAGGGCGTCGCGGCCCCCGACGTCGTCGAGATCCTGACCGCCGGCGATGAGGGGCGGGCGATCCGCCAGCTCCATCTCGTCGACGCCAAGGGGCGCAACGCCGCCTATACCGGGGCCAGTTGCATCGATTGGTGCGGCCACCGTCTGGGCGACGGCGTCTCGGTTGCCGGCAACATGCTGGTCGGGCCGGCGGTCGTCGACGACACGTTCGACTCCTACCTCGCCGCTACCGCTGACAAGCCCTTCGCCGAGCGGCTGATCGGCGCGCTCGATGCCGGGCAGGCGGCGGGCGGCGACAAGCGCGGGCGGCAATCGGCGGCGCTGCTCGTCCACTCGACCGAGGATGTCGCCGACATCAATCTCAGGGTAGACGACCATCCCGAGCCGCTCATCGAGCTGCGCCGGCTGCTCGGCGTCTATTATCGCGACTCGGCACCTTTCCGCGCCATCTTCCCAACCCGCGCCCGTCCCTCGGGGATCTACGATCCGCGCGAGATCGAGGCGATGTGGGCGAAAAGCGGCCGGACGATGAAGTTCGAGAAATAGAGGGTAACGCCTCTAGCTCTTTTTCAAATTGCATCACTGTCTCGTCGCCCCTGCGCAAGCAGGGGTCCAGGGCAAACGCACGTTGCTCACCACATGGGTCCCCGCTTTCGAGGGGACGACGACATCGGAGATTTGACTTGAGCCGATAGCGCCTCTAGCGCCCGTCCTCCGGTTTCAGCTTGAGCGCGGCTGAGTTCATGCAATAGCGCAGGCCAGTCGGTTCTGGACCGTCCTCGAAGACATGGCCGAGATGAGCGTCGCAGCGGCTGCACAGCGCCTCGGTGCGGCGCATGAAGAAGCTGCGATCCGTCTCGGTGGCGACCGCATCGGGCGCCACAGGCTGCCAGAAGCTCGGCCAGCCGGTGCCGGAATCGAATTTGGTCTCGGCGCTGAAGAGGGGCTGGCCGCAACAGACGCAGACATAGGTGCCGGGCGACTTGCTCTCGGCGTATTCGCCGCTGAAGGCCCGCTCCGTGCCCTTCTGCCGCGTCACGCGGTACTGCTCGAGCGTCAGCTGGGCGCGCCATTCGGCGTCCGATTTGGTGACCTTATCGGTCATTGCGGCCTCCTCGATTGTGGCATGGCTGAGAATTGGCGTGCGCTGCCTGCAAAATCAATGATGGCAAAATCAATGCCGCCAAAATCACCGGCCGGCACGCTCGCTCCAGGCGTGTGTCAGTAGGCGTGCGCCGGTGCCGCCACCTCGCGGCGGAGGTGGACGATGCGATCCTGATCTTCCACCCGGGCCAGCGGGCCGGGCGCGATGCCGGCGAGCGGTATGTGGACCGAGTAGCGCACCAGATCGGCGCGATAGACCGTATAGCCGGCCAGCAGGGGCTGGCCTTCCTTGCTGACGATGCGTAGGCGCCGCACGATCATCGGCGCGCCGCGTGGCACGTCGAGCCAGCGCATTTCCGTCTCGCCGGCGGTCGTCGCCTCGAGATGGACGTCGGAATGGGCGAACTCGAAACGGCCGCGCAGAGTGTCCAGCAGCGAGCTGGCATCGGTCTGGCTGATTCCGGCAGCGACCGCGACCGGCAGGTAACGATAGTCGAGGGCGAAGGGCATCGCGCCGGCCGAGCGCAGGCGGAAGACGAAGCGCACCGGCGCGTTGCGTGCGATCGCCAGATCCTCGGCGAAGCCGGCCGGGCAGGGGCGCGTCTCGTAGCTCAGCAGCTCGATCGTCATCGGCCGACCCTCGGCCTTCCATTGCTCGCGAAAATCGACGGGAGACGCCGCGCCGTCGGGCGGGCGGCGGGCGACGATGAAGGTGCCGATGCCGCGGGCGCGCTTCACCAGCCCGTCATTGACCAGCGCCTGCACCGCCTGGCGCACCGTCATGCGGCTGACGCGGAATTTCGCGCAAAGCTCGCTGTCGGTATAGAATTTGTCGCGGCGCACCCGGACCGCGGCAATATCCTGCGTCAGGTGCTCCTTGATCTGCAGATAGAGAGGGACGGGCGAGTCGCGCTCGAGCTCGACGAACTGGGAAGCTTCGTCGAGATGCGCCATTGGATTGTTTCTGCTCATCCAAAATTTCCGATGTCCGGCGATCGATCTGGCGGGGCGAAAACCGCCGATGACAAGCGAAAATTCTAGTGCTCGGGTCCGGAGCTAGGCAAGCCTTGGTTAAAGTTAATCACCGAATTCTTGGCTTCCGAGCGCCTCGCCGCCGAGAAAGGCGCGCTGGATGACCGGATTCTGCGCGAGCGCGGCGGCGGCGCCTGACGCAACGATGCGGCCGGTCTGCAGGACATAGGCGCGCCCGCACAGCGCCAGCGCCTGGACGACGTTCTGCTCGGCGAGGAGGATCGCCGTGCCGCCCTCGCGGATCGCTTTCAGTCGGGCGAAGAGCTCTTCCGTCAGACGCGGCGACAGGCCGAGCGAGGGCTCGTCGAGCAGCAGCAGGCGCGGCGCCGTCATCAAGGCGCGGCCGATCGCCAGCATCTGCTGCTGGCCGCCGGAGAGCTGCCAGGCGCGGCGCGCTGCGTGCTCGGCGAGCTGCGGGAAGAGACGCTCGATTTCGGCGCGGCGGCGCGCCCGCTCGGCGGCGCCTTCGCGGCAGGCGACGTCGAGATTGTCGCGCACGCTCATCGCGGGAAAGACGCGGCGACCCTCCGGCGC
>DATAQP010000182.1:0-3368 GCA_036264595.1 Allostellaceae bacterium | reverse complement strand
CCAGGATGACCTCCGAAGGGGTAATGGCGCCGGGAATGAACGGCACCTCCGCGGCAAGGCCGGCGGCGGCGAGCTCGGGCGTCAGCCCCGGGCTGACCAGAAAGCGCGCCCCCGCTGTCAAAGCGCGCGTGACGTCGCTGTCCCGCAGGATGGTGCCGGCGCCGACCATGACTTCCGGAACGTCGCGGGCGATGGCTGCGATGGCGGCGGGCGCTGCCGGCGTGCGTAGCGTCACCTCGATGACGTTGAGGCCGCCGCGCGCCAGCGCACGAGCCAGCGGCACCGCATCGGCGGCACGCTCGATGGTGACCACCGGAATGACCTTCGTCTTCCGAAAGATCGCGTGCATGACGGCTTCCTTCTTTCACCTTCTTGAGTCAGAAGCTAAACCATTCGATGGCGATTGCGATAGACGCTATCGGCAGAAGATCGGGTGGCAAATGATGGCATTGCGGGCTGCTTGCATCGGCGAGTGCATGATCGAACTCAACCAGCGCGAAGTCGCGACGCTGGCGCTCGCCTTCGGCGGCGATACGCTCAACACCGCGGTTTATCTCGCGCGCGTCAATTCCCCGTCCCGCTTCCACGTCGACTACATAACCGCGCTCGGCGATGATCCCTATAGCGACGCCATGATCGCGATGTGGCAGGGGGAGGGTCTCGGCATCGCGTCGGTGGCCCGGCTCCCCGGCAAGCTTCCGGGGCTCTATCTCATCCGCATCGATGACAAGGGCGAGCGGCGCTTCTTCTACTATCGTTCGGCCGCCGCGGCTCGAGAGCTGTTCACCGAGGCGACGACGTTGCCTCTCCTTGCCGCCTTGTCCGACTACGATCTGCTGTATTTCTCGGCGATCACCTTGTCGATTCTCAGCGCCACGGCGCGCGACCGTTTCTTCGCCGCGTTGACGACAGCACGCGCAAAGGGTTCCCGGGTAGCCTTCGACAGCAATTACCGACCCGCCGGCTGGCCCGACCCGGCGACGGCGCGCCAGGTCATCGGTCGCTTCCTCACCTGCGTCGATATCGCGCTGCCGACCTTCGATGACGAGGCGCTGCTGTTCGACGACAGCGATGCCGAAACGACGGCGCGCCGCTACGCCCAGGCCGGCGTGAAGGAGATCGCGGTGAAGCTGGGCGCCGCTGGCTGCCTGCTCGATGAAGGCGGCAAGCAGCAGCACGTGGCGGTCGCACAACCCCTCAAGCCGGTCGATACCACGGCCGCCGGCGACTCCTTCAATGCCGGCTATCTTTCGTTCCGGCTGGCGGGCAAGTCGCCGCGTGAGGCGGCCCTGGCCGGTCATCGCCTGGCCGCCGCGAAGATCGGCTATCGCGGCGCGCTCATGCCGCGCGACGCGATGCCCGATCTCGGCCTTTAACCGGCTTGATCCCTAGGCCGAGACGCTAGCCGCGCCCGACGAACGGCATCTTCGTCGCCATCACGGTGAGGAACTGCACATTGGCGTCGAGTGGCCGGCTTGCCATGTAGACGACGGCGTCGGCGACGTTTCGCACGTCCATGGTGGGCTCGATCGCCATCGTTCCGTTGGGCTGGGGCACCCCTTTCTTCATCCGCTCGGTCATCGGCGTTGCAGCGTTGCCGATGTCGATCTGGCCGCAGGCGATGTCGTATTTGCGGCAATCGAGCGAGGTCGATTTCGTCAGGCCGGTGATCGCGTGCTTGGTGGCCGTATAGGGCACCGAGTTCGGTCTTGGTGCATGCGCCGAGATCGAGCCGTTATTGATGATGCGGCCACCCATCGGCTTCTGGCTCTTCATCAGCTTGATGGCTTCCTGCGTACACAGGAACGGGCCGGTCAGGTTGGTCGCGACCACATTCATCCATTGCTCGTAGGTGAGGTCCTCCATCGGAACCGGCGGCGCCCCCGTTCCGGCGTTGTTGAACAGCACGTCGAGCAGACCGAAGGCCTTCTTGGCAGCGGCAAACAGCGCCTTGACCGATGCCGCGTTCGTCACGTCGGTCGCGACGGCGAGCGCGCGCTTGCCGCCCCTGCCCTCCTTGATCGCCGCGTCGAGCGCTTCCTTGCGACGTCCGGCGAAGACGACGGAATACCCCTCTTTCAAGAGAGCCAACGCTGCTGCCTTGCCGATGCCGCTGCCCGCGCCAGTGACGATCGCGACCTTTTCCCCTCTAGCCATCTACGGATCTCCCTCCCAATTTGAATTCAATACTAGGCAACCGCTAGGGCACGGAAAGACCGAGCGCGCGGGCCGCCTCCTCTGTGACCGAGCGACGTGCCGCCTGACGGTCCTTCAACTTCTCGCTCAAGGCGTCGACCAGCGCCGGGTCGGCGGTCCGCGGCGAGCCGGAATTGAACGGTGGTGCCGGATCGTATTCGATGCGCAGCTGGACCTCCTTGGCGACATCCTCGCCGAAGAGCTGCGCAGCAACGAAAAGAGCGAAATCGATTCCCGAGGTGACGCCACCGCCGGTGATCCGGTTGCCATCCATGACGATGCGCTCGGCGACGGGCGTTGCGCCGAGCAGGGCGAGCTGGTCGAGCGACAGCCAATGGCAGGTCGCCCGGTAGCCGCGCAGCAGCCCCGCGGCGCCGAGGACCAGCGAGCCTGTACAGACCGACGTCACGAAGCGGCTGGTCTCGGCCTGCTTGCGCAGAAAGCCGAGGATTTCGGCATCCCGCATCAGCGCGACCTGCCCCGGACCGCCGGGAACACAGATCACGTCGAGCTTCGGGCAGGCGGTAAGGGTGGTCGTCGGCAGCATCCGGAGGCCGCCCCCGGTCGTCACCGGTTCGAGAGTCTTCCAGACGAGATGCACCGTCGTTCGCGGCAGCGAAACGAACACCTCGTAGGGGCCGGTCATGTCGAGCTGCGTCATCTCCGGGAAGAGCAGCAGCCCGACAGTGAGGTGGTCGGTCGCCATCGTGTGATCAGCCCACCGGCGTCAGCAGCGGCTTGCCGGCGAAATGAGCCTTCATATTGTCGATCATCAACTGGCCCATGGCCGTGCGTGTCTCGTGGGTCGCGCTCGCCTGGTGTGGCTGGAGGACGACATTGTCCATCGCGAAGAGTGGCTCGGGGGCGCGCGGCTCGTCGGCGAAGACGTCGAGCCCGGCGCCGGCGATAACCCCGTCCTGCAGCGCCTTGACCAGCGCCGCTTCGTCGACCACCGAGCCGCGCGCGATGTTGATGAGATAGCCCTTGCTGCCGAGCGCGGCGAGGATGCGCGCGTCGATGAGATGGCGCGTCGCCGCGCCACCGGGGATGATGAGAACGAGGAAGTCGCTCGCCGCGGCCATGGCGGCGAGGTCATCGTAGTAGCGATAGGCAACCTCCGGCTTCTTGTGCCGGCTATGGTAGACGACATTCATGCCGAAAGCGGTGGCGCG
>DATAQP010000392.1:0-3903 GCA_036264595.1 Allostellaceae bacterium | reverse complement strand
TACCTTAGCAACCTATGCGCGCCTGTAACTGACAGGACCGACGCAACCGCTGCTCGGCTGCTCCCTTTCGCGGCGACCGCCTGATTGACTCCCCGCGGGGAAGGATCGAGAGTCGAACAGCAAGACGGCGGACCGACGGTTCGCTCCGATCTTGATAACGCATAGCGAGTGGGAGGAAGCAATGATATGCCCACGAGTGAGGCCTGCGCTTGCCGTCGGGACGCTTCTCGTCGCCCTCGGCGTCATCACCGCCTCGGCGCAGGGCGAGGCAGTCAAAACCATCCAGCCGGGCAAGCTGACGATCGCCATGAACGGCGACATGCCGATGACCCAGCTCAAGGACGGCAAGCTCGGCGGCACCGACGGCGAGCTCATGGTCTATGTCGCCAAGAAACTTGGCCTTGAGCCCGTCGTGCAGCAGATGGATTGGGCCGCTGAGATCGAATCGACCAAGCAGGGAAAGGTCGACGTGATGCACGGCGCGATGGGCTGGATCGAGCCGCGCACCAAGATCATGAACCTGACCGAGCCGATCTACTATTTCGGAACCTTGCTGGCGCAGAAGGCCGACCACAATTGGCACACATTCGCTGACATGAAGGGACACTCAGTCGCCACCGTCACTGGCTTCACCCTGGTCCCTGAGCTTAAGAAGGTCGATGGGATCGGCGAGGTGAAGCTCTACGACACCTCGGACGGCGTGATGCAGGATCTGGTCGCCGGGCGCGTCGACATAGCCATCCTCGACCCGCCGCTCATGCAATACGCGATCAAGGAGCACCCCGAGTGGAAGATCCACCAGGTCGCGCTCGACCCGGAGCCCGAGAAGTATCCGATCATGTCGACCAAATACAACGTGATCTTCGGCGTTAACAAGGACGAGCCGGAGCTGGCCGAGGCGATGAACGCGGTGATTCGCGACATCTGGAAGGATTGCACCAACGTCAAGACGATGGCCAATTACGGCCTCGGCGACAAGTCGTGGTTCATTCCGCCGCCGAAGAACCCGCGCGTCGGCGTCGACCGCAAGGCGGACTATGTGTCGCCGGCGGCCGATCATTGCTTCAAATAAGGGGTGGGGCGGGAGGACGCCGGCGCCGTGCGGCGCCGGCGTTCGGCCAGCGGCGATCCGGTCGCCATGGCGACGGCCGCGAGCGCCGGTGCTAGGGAGCACGAATGGAGCCCCTGCTGCGGATCGTCCAGCTCCGCAAGAGCTTCGGCGAGCATGAGGTGCTCGCCGGGATCGACCTCGATGTCATGCGTGGCGAGACGGTGTCGGTCATCGGGCCGAGTGGCTCCGGCAAGACGACTCTCCTGCGCTGCATCAATTATCTCGAGAAGCCGAGCGCCGGCGAGATTCATATCGACGGCAAGTTGATTGGCGTGAGGCCGAGCAATGGGGGCTATGTCCATCTCAGCGACCGCGAGCTCGCCGAGGAGCGCCGCGAGATCGGCTTCGTCTTCCAGCGCTTCAACCTTTTCCCGCATCTGACCGCGCTCGAGAACGTGACGATAGCGCCCCGCAAGGTTCTCGGCCTGACGCGCGCCGAGGCCGAGAAGCTCGGCCACGAGATGCTCGACAAGGTCGGCCTCGGGCACAAGCTCGATGACTATCCCGAGCGCCTCTCCGGCGGGCAGCAGCAGCGCGTCGCCATCGCTCGCGTGCTCGCCATGCAGCCGAAACTGATGCTGTTCGACGAGGCGACCTCGGCGCTCGATCCGGAGCTGATCGGTGAGGTCCTTCGCGTCATGCGGCAGCTCGCCGAGGAGGGCCGCACCATGGTCATCGTCACCCATGAGATCCAGTTTGCCGGCGAGGTCTCCGATCGGATCGTCTTCATGGATGAGGGGCGGGTCGTCGAGGCGGGGCCGCCCGGCGAGATACTCTATCGCTCGCAGCATCCGCGGACCAAGGTCTTCCTCAGCCGCATCCAGGAGCGGTGAGGGAGGCGGCCGCGAATGGAGCGGTTCTGGCAGGTCCTGGCGCAGAAAGGCCCCTATATCCTCGCCACTCTCCTGGGTGGGCTCGAGACGACGCTTGTCGTGGCGGCCGGCGCACTGGTCTTCGCGCTCGGCTTCGGGCTCGTCATCGCCTTCATGCGCCTCTCGCGGCTGCGCCTGCTGCGCTGGCCGGCCATCGCCTATATCGAGTTCATCCGCGGCACCCCGGCGCTCGTCCAGCTCTTCGTAATCTATTTCGGCCTGCCGGATGTGGGCTTGCGACCCTCGCCGCTACAGGCCGCCATCGTCGGCCTCGGCATCAACGGCGCCGCTTATCTCGCGGAGATCTACCGCGCCGGGATCGCGGCGATCCACCGCGGCCAGATGGAGGCGGCGCTGACCCTCGGAATGACCCCGCTCGGAGCCATGCGCTACATCATCCTGCCACAGGCGATCCGCACCATGCTGCCGCCGATCACCAACGTCGCGGTGACGCTGCTGAAGGACACCGCCCTCGTCTCGGTCGTCGCCGCGCCCGAGATTATGTTCTTCGCGCGCAACCTCGTGACAGAGACGCTGCAGAGCATGCATGTCTACCTGATGGCGGCGGCGATCTATCTCTGCATGACCATACCGCTGTCGCGCTTCGTCGCGGCGCTCGAACGGGCGCGGCGGGCATGGCACTGAGCATTGGCGCGGCAGGGAGTCGGTTGTGCTGAAGCTGCCGGCGATCTATGCCGAGAATTACCGGGATTGGCTTCCCGAGATGCTCGACGCCTGCCTCGGCACGCTGAAGCTTGCCGCGGTCTCGTTCCTCATCGCCCTCGTGCTCGGCCTCGTCTTCGCGATATGCCGGACGTCGTCGGTTCGGTTGCTTCGCGCCATGTCAGCCGCCTATGTCGAGATCGCGCGCGGCCTGCCGGCGCTCGTTATCCTCTACATTGTCTATTACGTGCCGCCGCAACTCATGCCTGGCGTCGCCCTCGTGGCACTGTCCGGCTTCAGCGCCGCGGTGATCGGCCTCGCCATCCAAGGCGGCGCCATCCTCGCGGAGGTCTTCCGTTCCGGCATCGAGGCCCTGCACACGGGCCAGACCGAGGCAGCGCTTTCACTCGGCATGACGCCGGCCAAGACCATGGCCTATATCATCCTGCCGCAGGCGATGCGCATCGTCCTGCCGCCGGTCGGCAATTATGCGATCGGCCTCCTCAAGGACACCGCGGTCTGCTCGCTCATCGCCGCGCCCGAGCTCATGCTGCGGGCAAAGGACCTCGCCTCGTCAAGCTTCGAGCCGATGGCCGTCTTCGTCCTGGCCGCCATGCTTTATTTCGCCATGAGCTACCCGCTCTCCCTCGCCGTCCGCCTCATGGAAGCGCGATTCGGGCGGCGCGGCTGATACGATGCCGTCAATTCACTAAAGACACAGGGGAGGAGGAAACATCGGGGATATACGGATAATCGGGGATCGGGCGGACGATTCCGGCACGATCGGCGTCGAACAACGAATGGCCTTATCCCGCCATCCCCATGCCCATCCCTTCCCTCGTGTCACCACGGTCAACGGTTCCAGCGGAGGACTATCTCATGAAAGTCATCAAGCTCGAGGCCATTCCGGTCCGTATCCCCTATAAGCGCGTCGAGGCGTCCTCGCTCATCGCGCGCCGCGGCGTTGCCGACGTGCTGGTCAAGGTCACGACCGAGGACGGTCTCGTCGGGTGGGGCGAGTGCACCCGCGCCGCCGACGTGTCGGGGATCGAGAGCGCGGTCAATGCCATGGCGCCGCTCGTCCTCGGGCGCAGTGCCTGGGACAAGGAGGTGATCCATCGCGACCTCGCCATCCACGGCGTGTGGGCCTTTCAGCCGATGACCGCCAACTTCGCCTATGCCGGGATCGACATGGCGCTCTGGGACGTCTGCGGAACGGCGTGCGGCCAGCCGCTCTATCGCCTGCTCGGCGGGGCG
>DATAQP010000383.1:0-10036 GCA_036264595.1 Allostellaceae bacterium | reverse complement strand
GGTGATTTTCTTATTTCGCCTCACGATTGCCTGTAGAAGGTTTGCCTTGGTGCCTCTCGATCCTCCTCCGCCAGAGTTCAGTTGTCTCGTGCCGCCTGCCGCGCGGCGAGCTGCCCGGCGGCCTCGTCGTAGCGGCGGCGCGCATCGGCGGCGAGGGCGGCGGCGCTCCTCGTGATAGGTCTGGACGAGGGCGGCAGCGGCGTCAGCCGAGAGGACGGACGTCCGCGAGCGCGAGTTTTTGCAGGTCAGCATGCGATGACGGCGGTTGGACTGTATTGGCCGACGTCGTCTCCCGCTACCACCTTCACCGAACTGCGGAACGGCTCATTCTTGGCGCTAGCGGCGCCCGGAAGGAGGGCGAGCATGTTCGCCACCGCAGAGGATCTCACCCAGCGCCGTAGCGGTGCACAGCAACTCCTTGGCCGCCGCGAGGATCAGCACCCATGAGGGCGGGCGAGCTCGGCAGCTTCTCGACACTGCTACGCTTCACGGCTCTCCAAACCCAGTTGACCGCGCCGGGCGCTCGGTGGTGGCATCTCGTACGCGATTACGAGCTGCGCCTTCATGTTGTCACGGGCGCCCTCCTTGACCCCGCTACCCATTCGGCCGACACTATTACCGCTGATCGTGAGTCATTTTGTCGGCCACTGCAGCACCTCGCAATGTCAGAGCGCGGCTCACCGCTCGAGTGAATGGGAGGTCGCTCATGCGCGTTGCCATGATGGCGTCGCTTGCCGCTCTGTTGGTACACGGTGCCGCATACGCTCAAGATCATAAGATGAGCGATCAAGAAATGACAAAGCTTGCACTCTCGGCCGCACCCAAGAATGTCGCCAAGGATGCGACGGTGGTCGTGGACGATCACGATGGGAAGATACGTGTGCTCCGCCAGGGCAGCGGTCAATGGACATGCATGCCGGGCCATATGGACCCGAAGAACCCCGATCCGATGTGCGGTGATAAGAACGCGATGGAATGGGCCGGCGCGTGGATGTTGAAGAAGGAGCCGCCCGCCGACAAGGTCGGGTTCATGTACATGCTTCAGGGGGACGGCGGCGCGAGCAACACGGATCCCTACGCGACAAGGCGGGAGCCGAATAACAATTGGATCAAGACCGGCGCACACGTGATGATCGTCGGTGCCGGTGCGAAAATGCTTGAGGGCTATCCGCGCGATGCCAAGGCCGATCCGACGAAGCCCTACGTGATGTGGCCAGGGACGCCATACGAACATCTCATGCTGCCGGTGAGGTAGGGGAGATCGGCATCGGGGTGAACGGCGGTTCAATCGACCTTCCACCCCGAGCCTTTCGTGACAGTCGGTTCTCTCGCACGCGCGGGGCGCAACCACGGTTGACGCGCGCTCGACCGATTTTCTCTGATAGGGCGTTGCTTCCTGCGTCGTCGCCCTCGAAAAAGAAACGGACAGTGAAGCGGCAAGTCCTCGGAATGCTAAGCGTTGCCGTGGGGGGGCGATCTTTTCGGTACAGGACGTGACCGTCAAACTGCTGAGCGGATCTTATCCCGTTCATCAGAGCGTCATGGTGCGCAGCGTAGTCGCATTGCCGATACTCCTCGCGGTCACGCTCATCGAGGGCGGGAGAACGTTCAGAATTTACCGACTTGGATGGCGCATCGGAATCGTGAGCGATGATTGCGTTCGGCAGAATTTGCACGCAGCACCGCGTGGTATCCCTCTCCCGCTACCATCGCTTAAGGCCACGGGAATCGAAGGATTTCTTGTTGCGCACCGAGGGGGGCCGGATCGCCGCCATTGGTCAGCGCCAAGTACCTGCGCCGACAGGGACGCCGATCACGGCGATGGTATCGCCGGTCTGAACAAGGCCGGGAAAATGGCGGCCGGCGACGATGCCGTCCCGGCCGGCGCGATATTCGGCAACGGCGCTGCCGGTGCGCTCGACATCGTATACAAGCGCTACCGTCTTGCCTCGCGTCACGCTGTCGCCGAGCGCCACGCAGTACTCGATGAGACCCCCCTGCGTGCAGGTCACGTAGCAAGTGCCATCCGGCATGTCGAGATGGATCGAGGAACGCTGCTCGAGCTTGCCTTCGATGATGCCGGCATGGATGAGAAGATTGCGGATGCCGCGCTTGGTGACGGCGATCGTGTCGGGTCGCGCCGTGCCGCCGCCACCCAGCTCGGTCGAGACGAAAATCTTGCCCATCGCCTCGGCTGCCGTGTCATACATGCCGACCGCATCGAGCTCGAGCAGCATGACCGAATAAGGCGCGTTGAACGCCGCCATCGCCGCGACGCAGCGCGCCTCTTGCGCCTTATCGGGCAGGCGGTGAGAAGCGGCGAACGGCACGAACTCGAGCGTCTTGCCGCCGGAATGGATGTCGAGGACGACGTCGGCCATCGGCAGCAAATGGCGCTGGATGTAGTCGGCGATCTTTTCCGTGACCGTGCCATCGGCTCGGCCGGGGAAGATCCGATTCATGTTGCCCTTGTCGATCGGCGAGGTGCGCGTGCCGGCGCGGAAGGCGGCATAGTTCATTGCCGGCAGGATGATGACGCGGCCGGTGACCTCCTCGGGGCGCAAGCTGCGCGCGAGATCGAAGAGCGCGACCGGCCCCTCGTACTCGTCGCCGTGATTGGCACCGGTGAGAAGCGCCGTCGGACCGCTGCCGCGCTTGACCACGGTAATCGGAATCATCAGCGCGCCCCATGCCGAATCGTCCCGGCTGTAGGGCAGCTTGAGATGGCCGTGCTGGACCCCGTCGCGCGCGAGATCGACGGAAGCGGTGATCGGCGACGGTTTGGACGCTGCGTTCGGCATGTCGATCGCTATTGCGTGTAGCCGACGTTCTGGAGCCGGATCAGGCCGTCGGGATGGAACACGTATCCGTTCAGCTTGGCTGCCATCCCTATGATGAGTGGCGGGTGATAGAGATAGATGATGGGGCGGTCGTCTAGGATCTTGGCGATCGCCTCGTGATAGAGCTGATAGCGCTTCTTGAGATCGGTCTCGGCCTGTCCCGCCAGCAGCAGCGGCTCGGCGCCGGCGCAATAGCGGCCGTCGTTGGTCGGCGACTTGCAGCCGAGCAGCGTATAGATGTTGCCGTCCGGATCGACCCGGCCGCTCCAGCCGATCAGGCTCGCCTGATAGTCGCCCTTGGCCTGCCGCGCGAGCAAAGTCTGGAACTCGAGCGTCAGCAGCTTGATCTCGATGCCTGCCTCCTTGGCCATCGACTGGAGCATCTGGCCGAGCTGCGTCTGGTCGCCCGAATTGATCACCATGAGCTCGAGCGTCGGGTTGGCGACGCCGCTCGCCTTGACGAGATCCTTGGCGCGCGCCAGATCGCGCGGCTTGATCGGCCGTTCGGGCGCGTAATACGGGCTGCTCGGCGGCTGCGGCTGGTTGCCGACTACGGCGTTGCCGTCGAACAGGACCTGGTTGATGGCCTCGCGGTCGATGCTGAGGTCGAGCGCCTCGCGCAGCGCGGCCGATTTCTGGAAATCGGGATTGCCGCCGGTGCCGTTGGCGAGATTGATGGTGATGCCGTTGTATTGCAGGCTCGGCCCGACCATGACCTTGAACCGCGGATCGGCCTTCAGCTGCGCGACGTCGCTTGCCCGCACGCGCTCGGCGACGTCGAGCGAGCCGGCCCGCAGATTGGCCAGCCGAACGGTCGGATCCGGAATGATGCGGAACTCGACGCGGTCGAGCTTGATCTGGTCGTGATCCCAGTAGTTCGGGTCGCGCACCAGCACGATCTTGTCCTGGATCACGCGCTCGGCGAATTTGAACGGGCCCGAGCAGGCCGGGGCCTGATCGAAGCCGGCCGGGTTCTGGAGGGCTTTGGGGGAAGCGATGGTGCCGGCGCGATCCGAGAGCTGCGCGATCAGCGGTGCGAACGGATTCTTGAGGTTGAGCCGCACGGTCAGCGGGTCGACGATTTCGACCGTGTCGATCGCCGCGACCTCGGACTTTCGCCGGCTCTCGGGCAAGTGCATGGCGCGGTCGAGGTTGAACGCCACGGCGGCGGCATCGAAATCGGTTCCATCGGAGAATTTGACGTTGGGGCGCAGCTTGAAGGTCACGGCCTTGCCGTCTGGCGCGGTCTCCCACGAGAGCGCGAGCTGCGGCACGAAGCTGAGGTCCGGCGCCACGTCGATCAGCTTGTTGCACAGGCTGGTCAGGACGATGCGGCCGACGAAGCTGTAGGCGCGGGCCGGATCGAAGCTGTCGGGATCTTCCTGCAGCCCGATGCGGACAGACGACTCGGCCCGCGCGTCAACCGATGCCAAACCCGCGACCACAATGCCGATCGCCAATCCGCGGAAGAGCGCACCCATCATCGCCGCCACCCCTCTTGTTATCGCGGTCCCGGCTATTGCGCGGTCGCGAGCCCCCTTGTCGAGATTGCGGCAGCCTAGGGGCGGCTCCGGTTGGAAACAAGCACCAAGACGCGGGTGCTCGATCGCGGTCGGCATTCACCGTCCCTTCCAGACTGGCGGGCGCTTCTCGACGAAGGCGCGGGCGCCTTCGAGCTGATCCTCGCTCCCGTAGAGGGCGCTTACCGTCGGGAAGCCGCGCTGCGTGACACGGGCTAGCGCCTCCTCGACGGAGAGCGTCGCGCTTTCCCGCGCCACCTCCTTGATCGCGGCGAAGACGAGGGGTGGGCCGGCAGCGAGCGTGTCGGCCAGCGCCCGCGCCCGCTCGAGTAGGCCGGCCGCCGGCACGATCTCGGTGACGAGGCCCCAGCGCTGCGCCTCTACCGCGGTCATCCAGCGCCCGGTGAAGAGGAGATCCATGGCGACGTGATAGGGCATGCGGCGCGGCAACTTGATCGTCGCCGCGTCGGCCAGCGTGCCGGAGCGGATCTCGGGCAGCGCAAAGCGTACATGCTCGGCCGCCAGGATGACATCGGCGGAAAGTGCTAGCTCGAAGCCGCCGCCGACGGCCATGCCGTTCACTGCGGCGATGATCGGCTTGTTGAGGTTGGGCAGTTGCTGAATGCCACCGAAGCCGCCGACGCCGTAATCGGCATCAGGCGGCTCGCCCGCTGCGGCGGCAGCGAGATCCCAGCCGGCGGAGAAGAACTTCTCGCCGCCACCGGTGATGACGGCGACGCGCAAATCGGCGTCGTCGCGGAACGCGGCAAAAAGCTGCCCCATGGCGCGGCTGGTTGCGGCGTCGATCGCATTCGCCTTGGGGCGGTCGAGCACGATCTCCATAATGGCGCCGCGGCGCGCGACGCGAAGTGGTCCGTCAGTCAATTGCATCCTCCCCAGTGATACGGATGAGCGCATCGACCGCGACGGCACCGCACCCTTCGGGGCGGACCATCAGCGGATTGACGTCGAGCTCGAGCAGGTGGTCGGCCTGCGCGACGGCAAAGGACTGCACGGCGAGAACCGCGTCGGCGATTGCGGCGACATCGCCCTTCGGCCGGCCGCGATAGCCGGCGAGCAGCGGGGCCATCATCAACGATAGAATGGCCTCGGTGATCTCGTCACGCGTCGCTGGCATGATCAGGATGCGCGTGTCGCCGAGGAGCTCGGCATTCACCCCGCCCGCGCCGACCAGCAGGTAGGGGCCGACCACCGGATCGCGATTGACGCCGATGATGAGCTCGGCGACCGCGTCGGTGACCATGCGCTCGACGAGAAGCGCGTCGCCGATCCCCTGCAGTTCCCTGGCCGCGTGGCGGACAGCTTCCGCATCGCCGAGATCGAGGCGGATGCCGCCGATCTCGGTCTTGTGGGCGATACCGGTTCCGACCGCTTTGAGCGCGACGGGAAAACCGATGGCGACGGCAGCGGCCGCCGCCTCGTCCGCGCTGCGCGCCAGACGGCCTTCGGGAACGCCGAGACCATGGGATGCGAGAAGCCGTTTGCTGTCCCACTCGCTGAGCACCCGACTGGCCCCGCCGACCAGGCGCGCGAAGGGAGTGATCGTTGCCTGTGGCCGTGAAGCCGCCGCGCCGGCATCGGAAGCCGCCTCGATCGCCGCCAGCGCGTCGTCGACGCCGAGCAAGGGCACGATGCCGGCGGCGAGCAGGGTCTCGGCGCGTTCCTCCGGCATGGCCTCGGGCAAGGTGGCGACGATGGCGGCGCGGGCGCCCGAGCGCTGCGCCGCCGCGATCAGCGCCCGCTCCGAGGCCCGCCAATCGGCGTCGTCGCAGCGATCGAGCCGGGGAAAATCAAGAACGAGCATGGTCATGGCGTAATCCGCCGCCATCATCGCCGCGAAGGTCTCGGTCAGTGCCGCCTCGTTGCCCCAGGTGAAGGTGTGATAGTCGAGCGGATTCGAGACGGTGACGAGCTTCGGCAGAGTGGCGGCGACTTGCGTTGCTTGCGCCGGCGTCAGCGCGCGGAAGGCGAGGCGGCGTCCTGTCACCGCATCGGCGAGCAGCGCCGCCTCGCCGCCCGAGCAGCTCAACGAGGCGATGTCGCGCGCGGGCAGGGGCCCGTGCACATGCAGCAGCTTCAGGCTCTCGAGCAGCACAGGAATCGAGGTGACGCGAACGATCCCGGCCCTGCGCAGAAACGCATCCATCGCAGCGTCGGCGCCGGCGAGCGAGGCGGTGTGGCTGAGGGTGAGATCGGCGCCCGCCGCCGTCTTTCCGGTCTTGAGGGCGACGATCGGTACGCCGCGTTGGCGGGCGGCGGCCGCGGCCCGCGCCAGGGCGGCGGCATCGTCGATGCCTTCGATATGGAGGCCGATCGCCGTCACTCGCTCGTCGGCGAGCAGCGCCTCGATCATCGCCGGGATGCCGATTGCCGCCTGATTGCCGAGCGTCAGCAGGTAGGCGATCGGCAGGCCGCGGCGCTGCATCGTGAGGTTGCAGCCGATATTGCCGGATTGCGTGAGGATGGCGACGCCGCGCTCGACGCGCCTGCCGCCATGCTGGTCGGGCCACAGCAGCGTGCCGTCGAGGTAGTTGATAAAGCCGTAGCAATTCGGTCCGATGAACGGCATCGCGCCGGCGGCGGCAATCAGCCGAGCCTGCAAATCCTCGCCGGTTGTCCCGGTTTCGGAAAAGCCCGAGGCGTAGACGACCGCGCCGCCGGCGCCACGCGCGGCAAGAGCTTCGATCATCTCGATCGCGGCATGGCGGTTGACGCCGATAAATGCCGCATCGGGAGCGGCGGGCAGCGCGGCGACCGACGGGTAGGCGCGCAGGTCGGCGACCTCGTCCAGCCGCGGGTGGATCGGCCAGATTTGGCCGTCATAACCGATGCGGCGAAGCTGGCGGATCACCTCCGCGGCCGGCTTGCCGCCGAGCACGGCAATGGAGCGCGGGCGCAAGAGACGCGAAAGATCGCCGCTCGCCTGATCGCCCCGCACGGTTCAGCCCCCGAGCGGCCGCAAGAGATCGCGTGAGATGATGTGGCGCTGGATCTCGCTGGTGCCATCCCAGATGCGCTCGACCCGGGCGTCGCGCCACAGACGCTCGAGCGGCAGATCGTCCATCAGCCCCATGCCGCCGAAGATCTGCAAGGCCTCGTCGGTGACGCGCGCCAGCATCTCGGAGGCGTAGAGCTTGGCCTGCGAGCATTGCCGGTTGGCGTCGAGCCCCTGGTCGAGCCGCCAAGCCGCGGCGAGCGTCAGATAATCCGCCGCATCGATCTCGGTGATCATGTCGGCGAGCTTGAAGGAGACGCCCTGGAACTTGCCGATGAGCTGGCCGAACTGCTTGCGCTGGGCGGCGTAGCCGAGGGCGAGGTCGAAGGCACGGCGGGCCCGGCCGATGCACATGGCAGCGACGGTCAGCCGTGTCGCGTAGAGCCAGGAATTGGCGAGCGCGAATCCTCCGCCTTCCTCGCCGAGAATCTGCGCGGCAGGCAGCCGGCAATCGTCGAAGGCGAGAATGCAATTGTGGTAGCCGCGATGCGACACCGAGCTGTAGCCGGGGCGGATCTCGAACCCCGCTGTGCCACGATCGACGAGGAAGCAGGTGATGCGCTTCTTCGGTCCGTCCGCTGTCTCCTCCTCGCCGGTGGCGACGAAGACGATGACGAAATGGGCGATGTCGGCGTGGCTGATGAAATGCTTGGTGCCGTTGACGATCCAATCGGCGCCGTCGCGCCGCGCCGTGCATTTCATCCCCCGCACGTCGGAGCCGGCATCGGGCTCGGTCATCGCCAGCGCATCCATCTTCTCGCCGCGCACGGCGGGCAGCAGATAGCGCTGCCGCTGCTCCTCGTTGCAGGCGCAGAGGATGTTGGAGGGGCGGCCCCACCAGACCGAGAGCGCCATCGCGGCGCGGCCGAGCTCGCGCTCGAGCAGCGCGAAGGTCAGCTGGTCGAGGCCGCCGCCGCCGAACGAGGCAGGGATGTTCGGCGCATAGAAGCCGAGCTCGATGACCTTTCGCTGGATCTCGCGCCCCAGCGCGGCGGAAACGGTGCCGCTGCGCTCGACCTCCTTCTCCAGCGGATAGAGCTCGCGCTCGACGAAGCTGCGTACCGTGTCGACGACCAGCTCCTGCTCCGCGGTGAGGCCGAAATGCATCGTCTCACTCCCTGGCCGGCGGAATCGCGATGCGGCGGCCGACGACCTCCGGCCGCGGCAGCGCTGCCTGGGCGTCGGCGAGGCGGCGCACGCGAAGCCGAACATCCTCGCGCGCCGGGCAGGCGCGGCCCTGCGTGCTGTCGACATGGAGCTGCATCTGCTCGAGGGTCGCCAGCAGCGTCTCGTCGCGGCTGCGGTAGAGCGAATGGAAGAGATGGATCCGCTTGTCGTCGGCGCCGAGTATCTGCGTCGTGACATGGATCTTCTCGCCCCCGGCAACCTCGCGGCGATGGATGAGGTGCGTCTCGGCGGTGTAGTAGCTGAGACCCGCGGCGAAATAGGCCTTGTCGACGCCGACGAGACGGAACAGCGCGTCGGTGGCGTAGCCGGCGACCTGGAGGTAGCGGCTCTCAGTCATATGGCCATTATAGTCGACCCAGCCGGGCTCGACCTGAGTCGCGTAGAGGCGGAGCGGCTGCGCCGGGTCGGGATCGACTTGGTCGCGCTCTCCGGCCCCCGCGTAGAGCCCGGCCTCGTAGGCCTTGAGCACAGCGCCGCCGGCGAAATCGTGGCCGCGCAGACCCTGCAGCACCGAGACGAGGCAGTCGTCGCGCAGGCGCTCGAGCTCTCGGATCGAGGCGCTGCCGGCCTGCGCGTCGGATTGCGCGACGATCTTGTCGAGCAGCACCTCGTCGAGCTCCGGAACGTCCATCAGCTTGGTCCACGGCCATTTCAGCGTCGGGCCGAACTGCGCCATGAAATGGCGCATGCCGGGCTCGCCGCCGGCGATGCGATAGACCAGGAAGGTGCCCATGAAGGCCCAGCGCAGGCCGGGGCCGAAACGCATCGCGTCGTCGATCTCGGACGCCGTCGCGACATCGTCATGAATGAGCCACAGCGCCTCGCGCCATAGCGCCTCCATCAGCCGGTCGGCGATGAATCCGTCGATCTCCTTGCGGACATGCAGCGGCTGCATGCCGAGCGAGCGGTAGAAGGCGGCGGCACGATCCTTGGTCGCCGCGCTCGTCCGCTCGCCGCCGCAGATCTCGACCAGCGGCATGAGATAGACCGGGTTGAAAGGATGGCCGACGACGAAACGCTCGGGATAGGCCATGCCGGATTGCAGCCGGCTCGGCAGCAGGCCGGAGGTCGAGGAGCCGATGATGACATTGGGGGGCGCGACGCGGTCGGCGCGGGCGAGGAGGGCGATCTTCATCGCCTCCTGCTCGGGCAGGCTCTCCTGGATGAAGTCGGCGCCTTGCGCCGCTTCCTCGATGCTGCGGACGACGCGGACGCTGCCGGGCTCACGCAGCGGCGCCAGGGTCAGAAGGCTATAGGCGCGGCGTGCATTCGCCATCACCTCGCCGATCTTGCGCTCAGCCTCGGGGTCGAGGTCGCAGACCACGACATCGTGGCCGTTGAGAGCGCAGCGCGCCGCCCAGGCGCCGCCGATGACGCCGCCGCCGAGCAGCCCGACCGTCTTGATCTCGCTCATTGCCGGCCCCTCAATCGCGTTTCTTCAGCTTGAGCTTCGCGCGCACCGCGTCGGGGCC
>DATAQP010000361.1:0-2379 GCA_036264595.1 Allostellaceae bacterium | reverse complement strand
CATAGCCGTAATCGCCGCCCGTCGCCTGGATCGGCGAGAAAAGCGGTGGGGCTGGTTTCAACTGGCAGGAAGACAACGCGCCGACCAGGATGAGGCAGCTGACAAATTGCCTCGATCGTCGTCGTTCGGCCGCCTTGAACGCCGCGCGCGCAGTCATCGGCGGGATAACGCGGCGCCCCTTTCGCCAATTCCACCGGCACTGTCCAGTTCAGCCCGCCGAGCTCAGCCGCGTAACGCCGCCTCGACGCTCGCGGCGATGGCGAGGATCGTGCGATCGCCGTCGCGATTGCCGGCGAGGCTCAGCCCGACCGGCGCGTCGCCCGGACGCTCTATCGGCAGAGTAATCGCGCAGCCATCGAGCTGATTGATGATCGTGGTGTTGCGCAGCAGCAAGAGATTCAGCCGCGTGTATTCCGCGTCGTCGGCGAAAGTGGCGATCGGCGGCGCGACGATCGGCAAGGTTGGCATCAGCATGGCGTGAAAACCCGCGGTCGCCTGCTCGACGGCGGAGATGAGGGCCGCCCGCCGCTCACTGATATCGAGATAGTGAACGGCGCTCATCTCGCGTCCGCGCATGATCCGGCTGCTCACCCTGCTATCGTATTCGGCGGCGCGGCGCTCGAGCAGCTTGGCGTGCCAGCGATAGGCCTCGGCGGCGGCGAACCCGCCCTGGGCATTGAGCGACGGCAGCTCGCCGAGCTCGCGCAACGGCAGATCGACGAGGCGGGCGCCGGCACGACTCAGCATCGAACAGGCGCGCGTGAAGGCGGCGGCGACGCGGTCGTCGAGCTCGTCGAGCACGAGCGCCTGCGGCATCGCAAGGCACAGCCGATCGAGCGGAATGGAATCGAGAACCGGCGGCTCTTCGCCGGCGAGCACGGCGTCGAGGAGAACGCAATCGGCCACGCTGCGCGCCAGCGGACCAATCGAATCGAGCGTCGTCGACAACGGCAACGCGCCGTCGCGGGTGATGCGCGCCTGGGTCGGCTTGAAGCCGGTCAGGCCGCAGAGCGCCGCCGGAATCCGCACGGAGCCGCCGGTATCGGAGCCGATTGCCGCGGCGGCAAAGCCATCCGCCACCGAAACAGCAGCGCCCGAGGACGAGCCGCCGGGAATACAGGCGCGGTCATACGGGTTACCCGGCGTGCCGAAATGCGGATTGATGCCGACGGCCGAATAGGCGAACTCGGTCATGTTGGTCTTGCCGACGATGACGGCGCCAGCCCGACGCAGTCGCGCGACGATCGGCGCGTCGTGTTGCGCCGGCGGCGCGTCGCGCAGCGCAATGGATCCCGCCGTCGTACTCTCGCCGGCGACGTCGAAGAGATCCTTGATCGAGATCGGGATGCCGGCGAGCGGTCCGCCTTCGACCCCAGCCGCCCGCAGCCCGTCCTGCGCTGCTGCGACGGCACGCGCCTCGTCGGCATAGACCTTGAGGAAGGCGCGCCTGCCCTCGCCCGCCGGATCGGCGATGCGCGCCAGCGCCTCGTCGGCGAGCGCCCGGCTGCTGGTCCGCCCGGCGCGCAGCGCGGCGGCGAGCTCGGCAAGCGTCGGATGGCTATAGAAACGCGGCTCGCTCATCGTTTCGTCCTCGTATCGCTAAGCGCGAATCCAGCTTTCCGCGAAGGCGAGGAAGGCGGTGGTGATCTGCCGTTCCGCCATGTCGCGCGGCACGGCGTGACCGGGCAGGCGCTTGCCGTTGAGCGTGGCGACGCCGTCCCTCGCGCCGGCGAAGACGCTGAGCATGCGATGCTTGCCGGTCGCCGATTTGTCGGGCGGCAGCTGCAGCGCGAAGGCCTCGCCAATACCCTCCCAGCTCAGGCGCAGCTCGACGCCATCGCCGCTGATGATCTCGCCATAGTGCGCGGTGGCGTCGCCCTCGCGCGCGCAGCTCGTCAGCTTGCGGTAGGAGAGCGCGGCAAGCGCCGGCAGGTCCCTGAAGACGGCGAAATTGGCGACGTAGCCGGCGACCAGCCAGCGCGCCAGCGTCTCGTTGTCGGTCAGGCAGAAATTGCCCGTGGACGCAGCTTTCGCCTGAGGGTCCTGCAGCACGACGACGGCGTGGCCGCCGCCATGCGGTGACAACATGACTCGAAAGAAGCTGACGAGGGTGACGAAGGGACCGTCGCCGCTCTCCTTGAGGTACATGCCGGGATTCTCGCCGGTCCAGTCGATGGCACCGGGGAAGACGATCTGCTCGGCCCGCTTTTCCTCCGCCATGTTTCCCTCCATTGCAGCGTTGCAACGATGTTAGCATACCACCCGCCGGACGGGTCGAGAGAGATCGCGGAGCCGATGCCATGAGCCATGACGAGCAGCGCGCACGCTGGAACCAACGCTTCTCCGGCGAGGACTATCTCTTCGGCACCGCGCCGAATG
>DATAQP010000354.1:0-2725 GCA_036264595.1 Allostellaceae bacterium | reverse complement strand
CGCCATCAGGATGGCGTGCCGCTCGAGCAGACCGGCTTCGGCCGGCGCGCCATCTCGTCGGAGGGGACGCCCTATATGCGCGACACCGCCTATGTTGCCGGCGCGCGCCGCTTCGACATGGGCGAGCGCGACTGGTTCATCTCGCTGGAGATGGCGTCGATCGGCATGGAGATGGTGGCGTCCTGGGGCAGAGACGCCATCGCCGCGCGGCTGCGCATGCTGACATCGCGGATCGCCTACGGGCTGCGCAATACCGGCATGCTCATTCTCGACGAGCGGCTGCGTGCGCCGCATATTCTCAGCCTGAGCTTCCCGCAAGGCATGCCTGCCGAATTGATCGACAAGCTGGCCGCCGAGAAGATCTATGTCGCGCCGCGCCTCGGCCGGCTGCGCATCTCGCCGCATGTCTATAACGACGAGGAAGATGCCGACCGCTTCGTCGCGATGTTCCGCGAGCTGGTCGCCTGAGGCAGCGCTGGCGAGAATGCGGCGCAAGCCGGTCGTCTCGACCAGCCTCGCCAGCGTCGGCTACCAGGCGGCGACGCGTACCTTGGAGGTCGAGTTCCGCAAGGGCCGCATCTACCAGTACCACGATGTCGGCGCCGAGATCGTCGAGCAGCTGATGAGCGCGGACTCCAAAGGCCGCTTCATGAACGCCCATATCCGCACGGCCTATCGCTTCACGCGTATCCGCTGAGCGGCGGGGCTTTCCTCGATCATGCTGCCATGTGATACGGTCCGTTGATGACAAAATATGTTGCACTTCTGCGCGCAGTGAACGTCGGCGGGACGGGAAACTTGCCGATGTCCGAGCTCAAGGCGATCTGTTGTGACGCAGGCTTTGCTCGCGTGGAGACATACATTGCGAGCGGCAACGTCGTGTTTGACAGCAAAGCCCGGCCCGCAAAGGTGAAGGCCGAGCTTGAACGCCGATTGCGTGCCCATACCGGGAAGCCCGTTGGTGTTGTGGTGCGTTCGGCATCCGAAATGCTGGCCGTTCTGGAGGCCAATCCGTTTTGCGAGGCTGAGCCGAAATACACATACGCGATTTTCCTGGACGAGCCTCCGCCCTCCGATGCGCTTGCTCATGTTTCTGGACAGCACGATGAGCAAATCCGGCTGGGTGAAAGAGAGATCTTCGTTCACTACGGTAGCGGCATGGGCCGCTCAAAACTGAGAATTCCAGCAGCCAAGACCGGCACCGCCCGCAACATGAATACGGTCGCCAAGCTCGTGGAGATCGCAGCGAAACCGTGAGCTCCTTGTTTCAGGCAACATGTCTTCCCAAACGGCCGATGGCGAGCGCGGCGAAAGGGCTTGTTAAACCGTATCGGTCACACTATGTTACCAATTCGGTCTTATACTATTCGAGGCTGGACGGCGCGGAGATGGTAACGGGGCGACAACAAATAAGTGTGGCGAAAGAAAGTTGCGCCTGTTTAAAAGCTGTAAATAACAGGAAAACCACCCGCGTTGGTAGAGTGCCTGCTTCGCGATGACCGCGCGCTGGGACCATCTCTGGGTCAATCTCCGCCTCGCCACCATGGAAGCGGGCGGCGCCCCCTACGGCGCCATTGCCGATGGGGCGCTGGCGACCCACGGCGACCGTATCGCCTTCGTCGGTCGCCGCGACGACCTGCCGGGGGCGCCCGACCGCCTCGCCGCGGAAATCCATGACGGCGGCGGAGGCTGGATGACGCCCGGCCTCATCGACTGCCACACCCATCTCGTCTTCGCCGGTGCGCGGGCGCGCGAGTTCGAGCTGCGCCTCGAGGGCGCGAGCTACGCCGAGATAGCGCGCCAGGGCGGCGGCATCGTCTCGACCGTGGCGGCGACGCGCGCGGCCGACGATGCTGCGCTGCTCGCCGCCGCGCTGCCCCGCCTCGATTGCTTCCTGCGCGAAGGCGTCACCACCATCGAGATCAAATCGGGCTATGGGCTCGACACGGCGAGCGAGCTCAAGATGCTGCGCGTCGCCCGCCGCCTCGGCGAGATCCGCCCGATCGCCGTCGCCACCAGCTTCCTCGGCGCCCATGCGCTGCCCGGCGAGTATGCCGGCCGTCAGGGCGACTATGTCGATCTCGTCTGCGACGAGATGCTGCCGGCGGTCGCGGCATCCGGCCTCGCCGACGCGGTCGACGCGTTCTGCGAGACCATCGCCTTCACGCCGGACGAGACGGCGCGCATCTTCACCGTCGCGACGGGGCTCGGCCTCAGGGTCAAGCTGCACGCCGACCAGCTCGCCGATCTCGGCGGCGCGGCGCTCGCTTCGCGCTTCGGCGCGCTCTCCGCCGATCATCTCGAATACATTTCCGCGGACAGCGTGCGCGCGATGGCGGCGTCGGGCACCGTCGCCGTGCTGCTGCCCGGCGCCAACTACTTCCTGCGCGAGAAGCAGGTGCCGCCGATCGCCGCCTTCCGCGAGGCGGGCGTGCCAATCGCCCTCGCCAGCAATTGCAATCCCGGCTCGGCGCCGGTGCTCTCCCTCCTCCTCATGCTGTCGATGGCGGCGACGCTCTTCCGCCTCACGCCCGAGGAGGCGCTCGCCGGTGTCACGCGCAACGCGGCGCGCGCGCTCGGTCTTGCCGATCGCGGCGTGCTCGCAATCGGCAAGCGCGCCGACCTCGCGCTCTGGGACATCGCGGAGCCCGCCGAGCTCGCCTATTGGATCGGCCGCAACCCCTGCCGCTGCGTGGTGCAGGGCGGCGTGATGCGCGAGACTCTA
>DATAQP010000345.1:0-10360 GCA_036264595.1 Allostellaceae bacterium | reverse complement strand
GTCATCGTCGCGCAAGGCGGTGAGGTGCTCAAATTCATTGGCGATGGGCTGCTGGCGGTGTTCCCGGTCCGCCCGGACGATGGGGGGCGCGGCGATGCCGGCGCCGTCTGCCGCCGTGCCCTTGCCGCGGCGCGCGAAGCGCGGGCACGCGTCGCCGCGATCGGCCCACCGCCCATCGGGTCAGCGCCTATCGGGTCGGATTTGGGCGAGGGCGCAAATTCCGCGCGCTTCGGCCTGGCGCTCCTTAGCGGCACGGTGCTCTACGGCAATATCGGCAGCGGCAACCGGCTCGACTTCACCTGCATCGGACCGGCGGTCAATCTGGCGGCGCGGCTGGAGAAGCTCGCCGCCAGGCTCGGCCGGACGATCGTCGCCTCGAGCGATTTCGCGCGCCATTGCGGCGGCGGGCTGTCGCCCCTCGGCGAGTTCGCCCTCGCCGGCTTCAGCCAGACGCAGACGGTGCTCGGCGGCGAGGAGGAGGAGGCGCGGGGGTGAGATGCAGGCTGAGGCGGCTTACGCCACCTCGTATTTCAGCCGCTTTACCTTGTCCATGTTGGTGCCTTCGATGCGGATGAGTCCGGTCGGACCGCTGCGCTTGGGCGAGTGGAGCTCGCCCTCGTTATAGACATGGGCCATGCCGGGGGTGAGCTTGTAGCTGCGCACGAAGCGGACCTTGCCGGGTTTCTCCGGGCTGGCGGGGGCGACCAGCGACCAGTCGGTCATCTCGGTCTCGCCGCGCGCCTGGCCGTAGATCGCCCAGGATGGGCCATGATCATGCGGCGTGCTCTCCTTGGCCCCCTGGTAGGAATGGGCGAGGATGCAGAAGCCGAGTTCCTTGTCCTCGTAGACGATCTTCCGTTCCGGCGTGTCGGGGCGCAGCTGCGAGGCGACGAAGCTCTCGTCCTTCAGCGCGTCCTGGAGCAGAGCGCACACGTTCTGGCGCCCGGCGACGGGCTCGGCCGCCAGGATGCGGTGGCATTCGGCGGAAAATTTCTGCAAATCGTAACCCATGACGCAATCTCCTCGGCCTTTTCCCTAAGATCTTCGCCGGCGATTTTCACCCTGCGATTTTCCCGGGCAATCGGCGGGCAGGATAGGGCAAGAGCGCGGCGCGGGAAAAGAAAAAGCCCCGCCGGTGAGGGCGGGGCTTAGTGCAGCACGGAGCGTCCGAGGGGGGAGGGGGACGGCCCGGCTGGTTGCTTAGTTAACACAACCCACGAGGGTTTTGGTTCTCAAAGCCCACAAAGAGATTAAAATAGTACTTTGTGGGTAGAATCTCTAGGATCAATGTGCCGCCGCGATGGAGCCGCTTCGTGCCGCCCGATTGGCCAGGCCGAGGCCGGAATTCGGCGCATCGATCATGGCGCGCAGGGCCTTGCGGGCGCGCGAGATGCGCGATTGAACGGTCCCGATCGGCAGGTCCATCTGGGCGGCGATCTCCTCGTATTTCAATCCGTGCAGCCAGTGTAGGAGAAGCGGCTCGCGCTGGTCCTGTGGCAATCTCTGGACAGCGCCGCGAATCTCTTGCAGCTCGATGGGGGCCTCCTGGGTCGGCATGTGGCCGAGCTCGCCGAGCTCCTCGTCCGACACCAGCACGGCACCGCGCATCGAGCGGCGGACCGAGTTGACGTGCTCGTTATGCATGATGGTGACGAGCCAGCCGCGCAAATTGGTGTTGTTCTCGTAGAGATGCGCCTTCTCGAGCGCCCGCACCACCGTATCCTGCACGAGATCGTCCGCCTGAACCGGATTGCGGACGAGCGAGCGGGCATAGCGCATCAGACGGGTGAGATGCGGCTGGATCTGCAGAGCGACTTCGGTCATTTCGATCTCCCCAGACTGTGGAAGGGAAGGTGCCGGGAACCGGCGTCCTTGGCTTCACGTCATGGGGGAACGCTAACCGCTCCATGTAAACGCACGATGGTCGTCACCAAGGCATCGTGTAACTTTTTGTAAAGGCTGCGCCGCAATTTGACGGCGGCTAGTGCCACAGGGCAATGGCGACCGCGACAAGCGAGAGCACGCCGAGCCAGAGCGGCCAGGCGAGCGGGTGGCTGGCCGCCTCGCCGCGCTGGACGATGCGCTCGATCGTATCGGGATGGAGGCGCAGGCCGCTTTCGACGAGCTCGCCGGCGGCATGCTCGACGTCGCGGACGAGCTGCGGCAGACGGTCGAGCAGCGCGGCGAGCTCGGCGATGGTGTCGACGATGCGCGCCTCCGGCCCGCGATTGTTGCGCATCCATTCCTCGATCAGCGGCCGCGCCAGGGTCCACATATTGACCTCGGGATCGAGATGGCGCCCGACGCCCTCGGCCAGCACCATCGTCTTCTGCAGCAGCAGGAGCTGCGGCTGCGTCTCCATCTCGAACTGCTCGGTGACCTGGAAGAGCTGGGCGAGCAGACGGGCGAGCGAGATGTCCTGGAGCGGTCGTCCCATGATCGGCTCGCCGACCGAGCGGCAGGCCTGGGTGAAGGCGTCGACCGATTGCCGCGCCGGCACGTAGCCGGCGGCGAAATGCACCTCGGCGACCCGCCGGTAATTGCCCGAGAGGAAGCCGAGCAGCATGTCGGCGAGATAGTAGCGCGTCTTGCGGTCGAGCCGCCCCATGATGCCGAAATCGACCACCGCGAGGGCGCCGCTGGCATCGACGAACATATTGCCGGGATGGAGATCGGCGTGGAAGAAGCCGTCGCGGAAGACCTGGTTGAAGAAGGCGGCCGCCGCCTTGCCGAGAATCGCCTTGACGTCGTGCCCGGCGGCAACGAGGGCGGCGCGGTCGTCGACGCGGATGCCGCTGACGCGCTCGAGCGTCAGTACGCGCTGGCTGGTGCGCTGCCAGTCGACGCGCGGCACGCGGAAATCGGCATCGCCGGCGAAATTCTCGGCGAGCTCGGAGGCGGCCGCCGCTTCGAGGCACAGATCCATCTCGATGCGCACCGTCTCGGCGAGGGTGCGCACGACCTCGACCGGCTTCAGCCGGCGGAGTCCGGGTTGCGTGCGCTCGACGAGATCGGCGAGCCAGAAGAAGAGATCGACGTCGCGCGCGAAGGCGGCAGCGATGCCGGGGCGCAGGATCTTGACGGCGACGTCCGCGCCGCTCGCGGTGACGGCGAAATGGACCTGGGCGATCGAGGCGGCGGCGACCGGCTCGTCGTCGAAGGCGACGAAGATGGTGTCGAGGGGCTGGCCGAACTCGGCCTCGATGATGGCGCGCGCGGCGGCGCCGGGAAAAGGCGGCAGACGGTCCTGCAGCTGCGACATGTCGGCGGCGAATTGCTCGCCGAGGAGATCGGCGCGCGTCGACAGGAGCTGGCCGAGCTTGATGAAGCTGGGCCCCAGCGTCTGCAGCGCGGCGGCGAGGCGCAGCCCGGGCCGCGCCGCGGCGAGCACGGGATCGCGCGAGCGCAGCAGGCGCAGCACGGCGAGCAGCGGCAGCAGCACGGCGACGCGGTCGAGCATGAAGAGCAGGTCGTGGCGCGCCAGGATGAAGCCGATCTGGACGAGCCGCGCAAGATTGCGGCCGGCGCGCAGCAGAGCGAGCATCCCTAGCGGCGCTCTCTCACAGCCGCCAGGCTGAATGGATCGCGGCGACGCCGCCCGAGAGGTTGCGATAGCGCGAGCGCTCGAGCCCGGCGGCCTCGATGCGCTCGACCAGCGCCTGCTGCGCCGGAAAGCGGCGGATGCTCTCGACGAGATACTGATAGGCGTCGCGGTCCTGGGCGACGAGAGCGCCGATCTGCGGCAGGATGCGGAAGGAATAGAAATCGTAGAGCCGCGCCAGGGCGGGCAGGACGATCTGGCTGAACTCGAGGCAGAAGAAGCGGCCGCCCGGCTTCAGGACGCGGCGCGCCTCGGCGAGGGCGGTGTCGATGCGGGTGACGTTGCGCAGGCCGAAGGCGATGGTATAGGCGTCGACGCTGGCGCTGGCGATCGGCAGCCGCTCGGCATCGCCGCACAGCCACTCGATGCCGTGCAGCACGCCGCGGTCGATGGCGCGGTCGCGGCCGATCTCGAGCATGGCCGGCGTGAGGTCACAGACGACGACGTTGCCGCCCCCGGCAGCGCCGCCGGTCCGCGCCAGAATGCCGAGAGCGATGTCGCCGGTGCCGCCGGCGACGTCGAGCACCGTCTCGCCGCGCCGCGGGTTGAGCCGGTCGATGAATTCGAGCTTCCACAGCCGGTGGATGCCGCCGCTCATCAGATCGTTCATCAAATCGTAGCGCCGGGCGACGCTGTCGAAGACGCCGCGCACAAGCGTCGATTTCTCGCCTTCGGCGACCGTGCGGTAGCCGAAATCGGTCGTCTTTTCGCTTGCGCTGGCGCTCCCGTCCCCGATCATGGGGGGAACATAGCCTGTTGATTCCCCAGGCGCCACTGCCCCCGGACGTCCTGTCCCAGGGGTATCCAGGGGCGCCGCCGATGGTCGCAAGATGCCCGAGCTCCCCGAAGTCGAAACCGTCTGTCGCGGCCTGGCGCTGCACATGGAGGGGCGGCGCGTCGCCGCCCTCGCCGTCAACCGGCCCGATCTGCGCGTGCCGCTGCCGAAAGGGCTGCGCCGCGAGATCGAGGGGCACCGCATCCTGCGGGTCGCGCGGCGGGCCAAATACATCCTCATCCATTTCGCGGGCGGCGGCGTGATGATCGCCCATCTCGGCATGTCCGGGCGCATGGTGGTGTCGGCGGTGGGGGCGCCGGCGGCGACGCCCGATAAGCACGACCATGTCGTCTTCACGCTCGAGGACGGCACGGTCATCCGCTTCAACGACGCTCGCCGCTTCGGCCTGATCGACTACACGAGCGAGACGGCGCTGCAGGCGCATCCGCTCTTCGCCGGGCTCGGGCCGGAGCCGCTCGGCAACGCGTTCAGCGGGCCGGTATTGGCCGCCGCGCTGAAAGGCAAGAAGACGCCGATCAAGGCGGCGTTGCTCGACCAAAGCGTCGTCGCCGGGCTCGGCAACATCTATGTCTCGGAGGCTCTCTATTGGGCCGGGCTGTCGCCGCGCCGGCTCGCCGCCACGGTGCAGGGCGAGCGCGCCGAGCGCCTCGTCGCGGCGATCCGCGAGGTCCTCGGCCGGGCCATCGCGGCCGGCGGCTCGTCCTTGCGCGACTATGTGCAAGCCTCGGGCGAGCTTGGCTATTTCCAGCATGAATGGGCGGTCTACGGGCGCGAGAGCGAGCGCTGCCCGGGCTGCGATTGCGGCAGCGCCATCAAGCGCATCGTGCAGTCCGGACGTTCGACTTTCTATTGTGCGAAGCGGCAGCGCTGAATAGGCTGACAAGGCCATGCGCCGTCCTGCCGCCGTTCTCCTGCTCGCTGGCGCCGTCCTGGCTGCCGGGCCGGCGCTGCAGCGCGGGCTTGCGGCGCAGCCCCCCAGCAATACTGGCGGCATTACGAGTGCCGACCCCGGCTTCGTCGCCGGGACCGAGGATATCCCGCTGATGCCGGGGCTGCGCAACCAGGAGAGCACGCTCGTCGTCTTCGACAAGCCGCAGGGCCGCATCGTCGAGATCGAGGCGCGCGGCAAGGTGACGCGCGCCGCCGCCGAGAAATTCTACGCCGCCAGCCTGCCGCCGCTCGGCTGGATCGCCGAGGGCAGCCATCGCTGGCGCCGCGACGGCGAGGGGCTGCGGCTCGACATCAAGGGGCATGACGGCGATCTGCGCGTCGGCTTCAGCCTGGCGCCGCGCTAAGATCAACGTCGGAGTCATTGCGAAGGAGCGGGCGCGAAATAATCGTAGGGGCGGGGCTTCCCCCGCCCGCGGGCCGGGACAAGCCCGGCCCCTACAATTGGTCGCCATGCCGCCGTGCGTTTCATTGTCATATAGGAGACGTATCAAATGACCTACGAGACCGTCATTCTCGAGCGCAAGGGCGCCGTCGGACTCATTACCCTGAACCGGCCACAGGCGCTCAACGCGCTGTCGGCGGCGCTGGTTCGCGATCTCGGCGCGGCGCTCGACGAACTCGAGGAGGATGCTGGGATCGGCGCCATTGTCATCACCGGCAGCGACAAGGCTTTCGCCGCCGGCGCCGACATCAAGGAGATGGCGAGCCGCACCTATATGGACGTCTATCTCAACGACTTCATCACCAAGGGCTGGGAGCGCATCACCACCTGCCGCAAGCCGATCGTCGCCGCCGTGGCTGGCTACGCGCTCGGCGGCGGCTGCGAGATCGCCATGATGTGCGACACCATCATCGCCGCCGATACCGCCAAATTCGGCCAGCCCGAGATCACCATCGGCACCATTCCGGGCTCGGGCGGCACGCAGCGCCTGACGCGCGCCGTCGGCAAGGCGAAGGCGATGGAGATGTGCCTCACCGGCCGCATGATGGACGCCGCCGAGGCCGAGCGCAGCGGCCTCGTCAGCCGCGTCGTGTCGGCCGCCGAGCTCCTCGACGAGGCGCTCAAGGTGGCGGGCAAGATCGCCTCGATGTCGCGCCCCGCCGTGCTGATGGCCAAGGAGGCGGTCAACCGCGCCTTCGAGTCGACGCTCGCCGAGGGGGTGCGCTTCGAGCGCCGCCTCTTCCACTCGACCTTCGCCACCGAGGACCAGAAGGAAGGCATGGCCGCCTTCATCGAGAAGCGCAAGCCGAGCTACAAGAATCGCTGAGGGTGCCATTCAACTATTCCCCTCTCCCCTTGCGGGAGAGGGTAGGGTGAGGGGTCTTCGCCGCGGAGCGGCGGTGTGACTCTTCGTCCGTCCAACCCCCTCACCCTCCCACCGCTGCGCGATGGGCCCCTCCCTCTCCCGCGGAGGGGAGAGGGGCTCGGAATCGTTGCGGTACCGGCCTGATGGAAACCGCCGTCGACATCGTGCTGCCGATGTTCGCGCTGATGCTGTGCGGCTATCTCGCCGTCTATTTCCGCATCCTCGGCGCCGACGGCATCAGGGGGCTGTCGAATTTTGTCTTCTTCTTCGCCATCCCGGCGCTGCTCTTCCGCGGCATCTCGACCTCGCGCGGCGCCGAGCACGACGAGATCGCCATCGTCTACGCCTATTTCATCGCCTGCCTCGTCCTCTTCGCGGCGACCATGGCGGCCGGCCGCTGGCTCTTCCGCCTCAGCCTGCAGGAGCAGGCGATCATGGCGTTCACCGCGACCTTCTCGAACACCGTGCTGCTCGGCATCCCGATCATCTATACCGCCTTCGGCGAGCGCGGCCTCTTGCCGGTGACGCTGATCACCAGCTTTCACTCGATCATCCTGCTGACCCTGGCAACGACGATCATCGAGGTCGGCGAGGGGCATGGCGGACGGTTCCTCCATTCATTACCGAAGACGCTGCTCGCCCTGTTGCGCAACCCGCTGCTGCTCGCCATCATCGCCGGCTTCGTCATGCGCTTGCTCGGCTGGCACAGCCCGGTCATCGTCGATGGTTTTCTCGTGCTGCTCACCGGTGCCGCGGCGCCGTGCTCGCTCTTCGCGCTCGGCGCCACGCTGGCCGGATTCCATCTCGGCGGCGGCATCAAGGAGACGCTGTTCCTCACGGTCATGAAGCTCGTTGTCCACCCACTCCTCGTCTGGTTCCTGGTGAGCGAAATCTTCGCCCTGGCGCCGATCCAGATCGCCGTCGCCGTCATCCTGGCGGCGCTCCCGGCCGGGCAGAACGGCTTCATCCTGGCGCAGCGCTATGGCATCTATGTCGAGCGCTCGGCCAGCACGGTGCTGATCACCACGGCGATCTCGGTGGTATCAGTGGCGCTGCTCGTCGCCCATTACGCCGACGCGAAGTGAAGCGCGATCAAGCAAGGCTCGACGCCTTCCTGCGTGAGCTGCGCGCCTGCACCGTGTGCGCGGCGACGCTGCCGCTCGGCGCGCGGCCGGTGGTGCGCGGCCATGTCACGGCGCGGCTGATGATCACCAGCCAGGCGCCGGGCACGAAGGTGCACGAGACCGGCCTCTCCTTCAACGACCGCAGCGGCGACGTGCTGCGCTTCTGGCTCGGCATCGACCGCGACACTTTCTACGACGAGAGGCGGATCGCCATCGTGCCGATGGGGTTCTGCTATCCCGGGCGCGACAGCAAAGGCGGCGATCTGCCGCCGCGGCCGGAATGCGCGCCGCTCTGGCATGGCAGGCTGCTGCCGCATTATACTGCAGTCGGCCTCAACCTCCTGGTCGGCTCCTACGCCATCGACTGGTACCTCAAGGGCCGCAAGAAGCGGACGATGACCGAGACGGTGCGGGCGTGGCGCGAGTACCTGCCGCGCTACTTCCCGCTGCCGCATCCGAGCTGGCGCAACGTGCTGTGGGTGCGGCAGAACCCGTGGTTCGCGGCGGAGGTGCTGCCCGAGCTGCGGGCGCGCGTGCAGACTCTGCTGGTTGAAAAATAAAGCAGATCTTCTATTCGGCCCCTTCGATGCGTTCCATGTCGTCGTCGCTGAAGCCGAAATGATGGCCGATCTCGTGGATGAGGACGTGGCGCACGATATGCTCGAGATCCTCGCCGGTCTCGCACCAGTAATCGAGGATCGGGCGGCGGTAGAGAAAGATCATGTCGATGTTCGGCAGTACCGACGAGATGCTCTTATGCGGCAGGGCGACGCCGCGATAGAGGCCGAGTATGTCGAACGGGCTCTCCAGCCCCATCTCGTCCTCGGTCTCCTCGTCGGGAAAATCGTCGACGCGGATGACGACCGGGCCGAGATTGCGCTTCAACTCGTCGGGGATCGTCGCCAGCGCGCTCTGCGCCAGCGTCTCGAGATCGGCAAGGCTGGGCGGGGTGAGTTTGGATGATGCCATGAGGAGTTAAGGTAGTATGGCTTGATCGCCGGGCAAAGCCCGGCCATCTGAAAAGGGGCGCACGAGCGCGTCGCCGGGGATCAGCGATGGAGGAAAAGATGGCTGAGCGACTGGTGGGGGCGGTACGCAAGACGGCCCTCCATGAGCTCCATGGCTGGGTCGAGGTCGACGACCGCGATGCCATCCGCAAGAGCTATCATTTCGGCAGCTTCTCCGAGGCCTGGGGCTTTCTCAGCCGCGTCGCCCTGCTCGCCGAGAAGTTCGATCATCATCCCGAGATGCTCAACATCTACGACCGCGTCGAGCTCTTCCTGACGACCGACGAGGTCGAGGGGCTGAGCGAGCGCGACATCCGCTTCGCGCATGCCGTCGACGAGATGGCGCCGGAGCGTGATCGCGGCTGAGCCGCGCCTCGCCTATTTCGGCGCCATGCGCAAGGCACCGTCGAGGCGGATCGTCTCGCCGTTGAGCATCGCGTTGTCGATGATGTGAAGCGCCAGCTTGGCATATTCCTGCGGCGTGCCGAAGCGGCTCGGGAAGGGCACGCTGGCGGCCAGGCTGTCTTGCACGTTCCGCGGCATGCCGAGCAGCAGCGGCGTCGCGAAGAGGCCGGGGGCAATGGTATTGACGCGGATGCCCGAGCGGGCGAACTCGCGGGCCGCCGGCATGGTGAGGGCGACGATGCCGCCCTTCGAGGCGGAATAGGCGGCCTGACCGATCTGCCCTTCATAGGCGGCTACCGAGGCGGTCGAGATGATGACGCCGCGCTCGCCGTCGGCGAGCGGCTCGAGCGGAATCATGTCGGCGGCGGCAAGGCGCATCAGGTTGAAGCTGCCGATGAGGTTGATCTCGATGACCTGGCGGAAGGCATCGAGCGGCATGGGCCCCTCGCGGCCGACGATGCGGGCGGCCGGCCCGATGCCGGCGCAATTGATCAGGATGCGCGCCGCGCCATGCACCGCTCGCGCCGCGGCCACGGCCTTCTCCGCGCTCGCCGCGTCGGCGACGTTGCAGGCGACGGCGAGACCGCCGATCTCGGCGGCGACGGCGGCGGCCGCCTTCTCGTTGATGTCGAGCACGGCGACCTTGGCGCCGGACGCGGCGAGCGCCCGCGCGGTCGCCGCGCCGAGGCCGGAGCCGCCGCCGGTGACGATGGCGGCATGATTTTGGATCTGCATCTGAGCCTCCCTGATCTGGCGAGCGGCGCTACATACCAGATCGCCGCGCCCTCTGCTATGCGGGGGCTGCTATGCGGGAGGCGCGGGCTGCGGCCGGCCGCCGCTGACCTTGGCTGGATCGTGCCGGGTCAGCCGCGCCTCGCGATGGGCGACATAGAGCGACGAGGCGACGATGATCGCCGCGCCGACCCAGGTCCAGATATCGGGCCGCTCGCCGAAGAAGAGATAGCCGAGCAGGGCGGCATAAGGCAGGCGCATGAACTCGAAGGGGGCGATGGCGCTGGCATCGGCGACGGCGAGGGCGCGCGCCACCGAGAGATGCGAGGCGACGCCGAGCAGGCCGAGGAAGATCAGGTGATAGAAGGCGTGCAGCGACGGCCACTGCCACACGAACAGCGCGGGAATGAGCGAGATCGGCGCCAGATAGACCACCA
>DATAQP010000341.1:0-3354 GCA_036264595.1 Allostellaceae bacterium | reverse complement strand
ATTCGCCCAGGCCTGCATCGAGGCCGGGGTGCAGCCGATCGTCGGCTGCGAGATCGGGCTGCGCCGCGTCGAGGGCAGCGGCGAGGCGCGCGGCCGGAACGCCGGCAACGGCGCCACGCCGCATGCCGAGCCCGACCGCATCGTTCTCCTGGTGCAGAGCGAGGCGGGCTACCGCCACCTCTCCAAGCTGGTCAGCAAATCCTTCCTCGACGACCGGCCGGGCGAGGCGCCGCAGGTCTCGCTGGACGATCTCGCGACATTCGGCGAGGGGCTGATCTGCCTCACCGGCGGGCCCGGCGGGCCGGTCGGCCGCCTCATCGGCGAGGGCCAGGACGCCGCCGCCGAAGCGGTGCTGCAGCGCCTCGGCGAGATCTATCCCGGGCGGCTCTATATCGAGCTCCAGCGCCACGGCATGGCGGCGGAGGACCGCATCGAGGCGGCGCTGATCGATCTCGCCTTCCGCCACGATCTGCCGCTGGTCGCCACCAACGACTGCTTCTTCCCCGACCCCGAGTTCTACGAGGCGCATGACGCGCTGCTCTGCATCGCCGAGGGCACGGTGGTCGGGCAGCGCGAGCGCCGCCGGCTCAACCCGGCCTATTCCTTCAAATCGGCATCAGAGATGCGCGCGCTCTTCGCCGACGTGCCCGAGGCCTGCGACAACACGCTGGTGATCGCCCGGCGCTGCGCGTACATGCCGATGCCGCGCAAGCCGATCCTGCCGGCCTTCACCAGCACGAGCGGCCGGGCCGAGCCGGAGGAGCTACGCGCCCAGGCCCTGGCCGGGCTCGAAGAGCGCCTTGCCGCGCAGGTCTGGACATCAGACATGGATGCGGCGACGCGCGAAGCGGCGGCGAAGCCTTATCGCGAGCGGCTCGAGTTCGAGCTCGGCGTCATCGTCGCGATGGGCTTCCCCGGCTATTTCCTGATCGTCGCCGATTTCATCCAGTGGGCGAAGCGGCAGGGCATTCCGGTCGGACCGGGACGCGGCTCGGGTGCCGGCTCCGTCGTCGCCTGGTCGCTCACCATCACCGACCTCGATCCCTTACGCTTCGGTCTTCTCTTCGAGCGCTTCCTCAATCCCGAGCGCGTCTCGATGCCCGATTTCGATATCGATTTCTGCCAGGACCGGCGCGACGAGGTGATCCGCTATGTCCAGGAGAAATACGGACGCGACCGCGTCGCCCAGATCATTACCTTCGGCAAGCTGCAGGCGCGCGCGGTGCTGCGCGATGTCGGCCGCGTCCTCGAGATGCCCTACGGCCAGGTCGACCGCATCTGCAAGCTGGTGCCCAACAACCCGGCCAACCCGGTGACCCTGCAGCAGGCGATCGACGGCGATCCGGTGCTGCAGGACATGCGCGAGAACGATGAATCCGTCGCGCGGCTGATGACCAACGCGCTCAAGCTCGAAGGTCTCTACCGCCACGCCTCGACCCATGCCGCCGGCGTCGTCATCGGCGACCGCCCGCTCGAGGAGCTGGTGCCGCTCTACCGCGATCCGCGCTCCGGCATGCCGGTGACGCAATTCAACATGAAGTATGTCGAGATGGCCGGGCTGGTGAAGTTCGACTTTCTCGGCCTTAAGACCCTGACCGTGCTGGCGCGCGCCCTCGATCTTCTCGCCCGGCGCGGCCTCACGGTCGATCTCGCCAATCTGCCGCTCGAGGACGCGAAAAGCTATCAGCTGCTGGGGCATGGCGACACGGTCGGGATCTTCCAGCTCGAAGGCCAGGGCATGCGCGACATGCTGCGCAAGCTGCAACCCGACCGCTTCGAGGACATCATCGCCGTCGTCTCGCTCTATCGCCCCGGTCCGATGGAGAACATCCCGCGCTACATCGCCGTCAAGCACGGCCGCGAGAAGCCCGACTACCTGCACCCGTCGCTCGAGGAGATCCTCAAGGAGACGCACGGGATCATGATCTACCAGGAGCAGGTCATGCAGATCGCGCAGGTCCTGTCGGGCTATACGCTCGGCGGCGCCGATCTGCTGCGCCGCGCCATGGGCAAGAAGATCAAGTCCGAGATGGACGCGCAGCGCAAAGCGTTCGTCGACGGCGCGTTGGCGCGGGGCGTCGACCAGCGCGTCGCCGATCACATCTTCGACCAGGTCGCAAAATTCGCCGGCTATGGCTTCAACAAGAGCCACGCCGCCGCCTATGCGCTGGTCGCCTTCCAGACCGCGTATCTCAAGGCCAACCATCCGGTCGAGTTCTTCGCCGCCTCGATGACGCTCGATCTCGGCAACACCGACAAGCTCAACGTCTTCCGCCAGGAGCTCGACCGGCTCGGCATCAAGCTGCTGCCGCCCGACATCAACCGCTCCGACGTCGAGTTCAGCGTCGAGGATACGCCGTCCGGCCCGGCCATCCGCTATGCCCTCGCCGCAGTGAAGGGCGTCGGCGCCGCGGCGATGCACACCGTCGCCGCCGAGCGCAAGGCGAAGGGCCGCTTCACGGATCTTTTCGATTTCGCCCGCCGCGTCGACGCCAAATCCTTCAACAAGCGGCAGTTCGAATCGCTGGTCAAGGCAGGCGCCTTCGACGCCCTCAACCCCAATCGCGCGCAGAGCTTCCAGGCCTGCGACCTCCTGCTGCGCTATGCCAGCGTCGCCGCCAGCGAGCGCGAGAGCCAGCAGGTCAGCCTGTTCGGCGGCATGGGCTCGGTCGGCGATCCGCGCCCGACCCTGCCGGTGGTGCCGGACTGGCCGTCGATGGAGCGGCTGCAGAACGAGTTCGACGCCATCGGCTTCTATCTTTCGTCCCACCCGCTCGACGCCTATGGCAAGAGCCTCGACCGCGTCGGCGTGGTGCGCTTCATCGATCTCGCCTCGCGCCTCGCCGCCGGCGGCTCGACCCGCCACAAGCTCGCCGGCATCGTGGTCGGCAAGAAGGAGCGCACCTCGGCGCGCGGCAACCGCTTCGCCTTCGTCCAGATGTCCGACATGTCGGGACTCTACGAGCTCACCGTCTTCTCCGAGGTGCTCGGCCAGGCGCGCCAGGTGCTCGATGCCGGCCAGCCGCTGCTCGTCACCGTCGATTGCCGCATGGAGGAGGATTCGATCCGCCTGACGGCGCAGAAGATCGAGCCGCTCGACGGGGCGGTCAGCCACGCCGCGGCGGGACTGCGCGTCTTCGTCGGCGAGCCGGCGGCGCTCAAATCGCTCCGCGGCATCATCGGCCGCGACGGGCCGGGCAGGGGCCGCGTCTCGGTTGTCGTCGGGCTGGAGCCAACGCGCGAGGTCGAGATCGCGCTGCCCGGCGCCTACAAGATCGGCCCCGGCATCCGCGCCGCCGTCAAATCACTGCCGGGGATCCTCGATGTGCACGATATTTGAGATGACATCGCCTC
>DATAQP010000314.1:0-2155 GCA_036264595.1 Allostellaceae bacterium | reverse complement strand
CGAATACGTCGGCATGCGCCTGCAGCAGGCGGCCGAGCACGCGCGACAGATCGATGTCGGTGCGCGGCATTTCCATCAGGTCGGCGGTGGCCTCGTCGAGGCGGCGCGCCGAGGCGACGAGGCCGTCGAGCTTGTCGAGCGAGCTCTCGATCAGGCCGAGCGCGCGCGAGGCGCGTCGGTTGTCCGCGGTCATGCCGCGCTTCAGCGGCTCGAGCGACTGGCGGATCACAGCGATCGGCGTCTTGAAGGCGTGCGCGTTGTCCTCCGCCGCGCGCCGTATGTCGTTAGCCGAGCTGTGCAGGACCTCGACCATGCGGTCGAATTCCTCGGCAACGGCACCGAGCTCGGGAATCTCGTTATGGGCGACGAAGGAGCCGGTTCCCGGCCCGTGATTGCGGATGGCGCGGGCGCGCTCGGCGAAATGGTGGAGACGACGCCGGACGTTGAAGAAGGTAGTCAGCGTGAGCAGCACCATGGCGAGGTAGATGGCGCCGGCCAGCCTGACCTCGGGAGTAGCCCAGTAGGGCGTGCCGAGCCGTGAGCCCGGGAACATGCGGGCGGAGAACGAGGTGACAATGGCCCAGCAGCCGGTCGGCGTCTTCAGCGGCGTCAGCGAGGTCACCACCTCGTCATCGCCGGTCGGCGTGCTGTAGCGGAAGGCGACGGGAAGTTCGCCCTCGCAGCTTGCCGCCAGGCCGGCGAGAACGCCTTGCTGCTGCAGCTTCTCGCGTTCGATGTCGAGATGGGCCGGCGGCACCTCCGGCGAGGAGGCGATATAGAAGAAGCCGCCGCCGGGCGGCGCGAGCAGGAGCTTTACGTTGGTGACGTCGTCGGCAAAGCGCGCGAGCTCGCGGCCGAGCAGCGGCAGGTTCTGTCGCTCGCTCGTCGAGAGAAGCGGCAGAAGAGCCTGGCCCAGCACGCGCCCCTGTTCGCGCACGCTGCGCAGTAGCAGACCCTGCTTCTCCTCGTCCGCCGCCTTGAACTGCCAGTAGAGAATGAGAGGAACGATCAGGAAGATGACGGCGAGCAGAACCGTCTTGACCGCAAGCGAGCGATAAAGCGGTGCCCGCCGTCGCGGCGCTGCGGCGCTACTTGCTGGCGAGCCAGCGGTAGCCAAATCCGGCGTAATTGTGGATGTGCTCGAACTCAGAATCGACATCGCGGAGTTTTTTGCGGATACGCTTGATGAAGGTACGGACATTGGCACGATAGCCCTCATCGCCGTAGCCGGCGACGAAGTTCTTGCCATGGACGAGATCGTAAATCTCACGATAGGAGACATCCTCGCCGGTGCGCAGCGCCAGCAGCGCGATAATCTTAAACTCGGTCAAGGTCAAGTCGATAGGCGTTCCGGACCAGCTCGCGCGGTTGATGTCGAAGCGCAGCTCGAGGCGCCCGAGATGGAGCACGTCGCCGGTCTGTTTTCCCTCCGATTCCGGCGCCGGCCGTGCCCCCTCGGCGATCAGCCGCAGGCGCTTGAGGAGAATCGACAGGCGGCGCGACTTGTCGATGAAATCGACGGCGCCGCCTTCGAGCGCGGCCTCCTCGTAGATGTCCTCGCTGAGCACGGTGAGGAAGATGACCGGCGTCGTATTGCCGGCGCGACGCAGGCTGCGCAGTACTTCGAGCCCGTTCATTCCCGGCATGCGCCAGTCGAGCAGCACGACGTCGGTGGTGGCACCTGCGGCAAAATGCTCGAGCGCGTCGGCGCCGTTCGAGAAGCTCGTGACGTCATAGCCCTCATCGATCAGATTGAGGCCGAGCGATTCGCGAAACAAATCGTCGTCGTCAATGAGGACCAATCGAGGCGGCGTTGCTTTCTCGCTGACGGCGTTCGCCAACAAGTTGCTGGAAACAGCGCTCTGACCGACGTTCGACAATATCTTCGCTCCTGACTTCGTAAGTAAGGGCTCGCATTACCCCTTTTTGCAGGTCTAGATAGAAATAGACGTCGACCTGACAATCCTTGCTGAGATAACGCCAGATCGTCCCTGGTGGTGCATCGGTTCGCTGATCGGGTGTGCCAAGCCAGCTCTCCGCGTCGCGCTGATCGAGGCCGATGAGGCGCTCCGGATCGACCGTCTCGCTCTCGGCTGTCGACGATTGACCGCCCGGCTGCTGGGCGGGCGGTGGCGCTGGCTTGCGAGTGGGTCGA
>DATAQP010000289.1:0-7664 GCA_036264595.1 Allostellaceae bacterium | reverse complement strand
CCCGAGCTCAAGAAGGACGAGAAGAAAGGCGGCGTCGCGGTGATCGACCCCCGCAACGGCAAGCTGGTGAAAATCTTGCCCGTCGACAATTGCCACCCCGCCGGTCTCGCCGTCGGGCCCAACAACAATCTGCTGCTCGGCTGCACGGCCGACGGCAAGGAGATGCCGCCGATCATCACGATCGTGAACGCGAAGACGGGAAAGGTCGTAAAGAACGTCGCCGATATCGGCGGCGCCGACATGGTGACGTACAATCCGACGACCGGGCAGTACTACACCGGCTCGCGCAACATGCCGGGCGGACCGGTGCTCGGCGTGATCGACGCCAAGACCAATACGCTGGTGCAGAAGATCGCGCTCAAGGGCGGCAACCCTCACTCGGTCGCGGTGAACCACGCGAACAATCACGTCTTCGTGCCGCAAAGCACCAAAGGCGGCGGGTGCGGCTGCGTCCTGGTGTTCGCCCCGGAATAGGCGGAGCCGATCTGCGGAGGAGACCATTGATGACGGCGCGATCATGGATCGGATGCTCGTCGTTCTTGCTCTCCTCCGCATGACCGCCCCGTCGCGTCGTTCTTCCAATCGAGACCGAGGAATTTCATATCGTGCCAACGCCTTATAACGTCCTGATCATGGGCGCCTCGTACGGGTCGCTCCTCGCCACCAAGCTGCTCTTCGCAGGGCATCGGGTGAAGCTCGTGTGCCTGCCCGCCGAGGCGGCGGCGATCAATGAGGAGGGCGCCCGCGTGCGGCTGCCGATCAAGGGCCGTGAGGGCCCCGTCGAGATCGACACGCGCACACTGCCCGGCACGCTCTCTGCCGAGGGCCCCGGCGCAGTCAAGCCGGCCGACTACGACATCGTCGCCCTGGCGATGCAGGAGCCACAGTACGGCGCCCCAGGCGTGCGCGAGCTGCTCGACGCCGTGGCGACCTCCAAGGTGCCGTGCATGTCGATCATGAACATGCCGCCGCTGCCTTATCTGAAGCGCATTCCCGGGCTCGACACGGACGCGCTGAAATCCTGCTACACCGATGCGTCGGTCTGGCGCAATTTCGATCCCTCGCTGATGACACTGTGCAGCCCGGACCCGCAGGCGTACCGCCCGCCGGGGGAGAAGGTCAACGTGCTGCAGGTGACGCTGCCGACCAACTTCAAGGTGGCGCGGTTCCCCGCCGACGCGCCTACCGCCATACTGCGCCGGATGCAGTCCGATATCGAGGCGGTGCGGTACGATCCCGGCAACGGCAAGATCTAGTTGCCGGTCAAGCTCAAGGTGCACGACTCGATTTTCGTGCCGCTGGCCAAGTGGAGCATGCTGGTGACCGGCAATTACCGTTGCGTCCTGAAGGACTCAGCGCGCTCGATCAGAGAAGCCGTGCACAACGATATCGAAGCCTCGCGCGCGCTCTACAACTGGGTGCGCGAGCTGTGCCTCACGCTGGGTGCGGCCCCGGACGATCTCGTGCCGTTCGAAAAATATGCCAGCGCCGCGCAAGGCCTCGCGCTCCCATCCTCCGGCGCGCGCGCCCTCTTCGCCGGCGCCAAGAACATCGAGCGGGTGGACCGGCTGGTGCAGGGCATCGCGGCGCAGAGGGGCATGCGCTCCGCCGCCCTCGACGAGACCGTCGCCCTGGTCGACGCGCGGCTGGCGCTCAATCGGCATCGCGGATAGCGATATCGGCTTGGAGTATCGCAATGGCTGACGAATTGCTGACGCGGCGCGAGGCTGGCATCGTCACCTTGACGCTCAATCGGCCCGAGAAGCTCAATGCGATGACCAAGTCGCTGTGGCTTCTGCTCGGCGAAACGGTGCGCAAACTCGATGGCGACGAGACGGTACGCTGCATCGTGCTGCGCGGCGCCGGCGGCAAGGCATTCAGCCCGGGCAACGACATCAGCGAGTTCACGACCGAGCGCTCGAACGCCGATCAGGCGCGCGCCTACGGCAAGACCATGCACGGCACGCTGAACGCGCTCGTCGCCTGCCGCCATCCGCTGGTGGGGCTCATCGAAGGGATCTGCGTCGGCGGCGGACTCGAGCTCGCGGCGCTGTGCGATCTGCGCATCTGCGGCGAGGGCAGCCGCTTCGGCGCGCCGATCAACCGGCTCGGCCTCGTCATGGCCTATGACGAGCTCGGCGCCCTCTACAAGCTTGTCGGCCGCGCCGTCGCCTTGGAAATCCTCCTCGAGGGCCGCATCTTCGGCGCCGCCGAGGCGAAGGAGAAAGGCTTGGTGACGCGGGTGGTGGCGGACGACAAGGTGGAAGAGGAGGCCTACGCGACGGCGCGGCGCATCGCCGACGGCGCGCCGCTCGTCGCCCGCTGGCACAAGAAATTCGTCGCCCGGCTCGAGCGGCCGGAACCGCTGACCGCAGCCGAAACCGACGAAGGATTTTTGTGCTTCGATACAAAGGATTTTCAGATCGGTTACAAGGCCTTCCTAGAGAAGGTTAAACCGAAATTCGAGGGAAAGTGATGCTGCAGGGCTTGCACCAATTTCCCTCTCCCCTTGCTCTCGGTGTGGCGAAGCCACGCCGGGAGCAAGGGGAGAGGTGCGCATGACTGCGTCGCAAGGTCCGCTCGCCGGGCTCAAGGTCGTCGAGCTCGCGCATATCATGGCGGGGCCAGTCTGCGGGATGATGCTTGCCGATATGGGCGCCAGCGTCATCAAGGTCGAGAAGATCGACGGCGGCGATGATTCCAGGCGTTTCCTGCCGCCCGCCATCGAAGGCGAATCGGCTGCCTTCATGATGATGAACCGCAACAAGCGCGGCATCGCCCTCGACCTCAAGCACCCATCCGGCAAGGCTGTGCTGCGTCGCCTGCTCGCCGATGCCGATGTGCTGATCGAGAACTATCGCAGCGACACGATGGCGAAGCTCGGCTTCGGCTACGAGGATCTGCGCAAGAGCAATCCCGGGCTGATCTATTGCGCGCTCTCCGGCTTCGGCCGTACCGGCCCTTATGCCGAGCTCGGCGGCTTCGATCTCATCGCCCAGGGGATGAGCGGGCTGATGAGCATCACCGGCGAGGGGCCGGGCCGCCAGCCGGTCAAGTCAGGCGCGCCGGTCACCGACATCACCGCCGGCATCTTGGCGGCGATGGGCGTGCTCGCCGCCTATGTCCATCGCCTCAAGACCGGCGCGGGCCAGATGGTCGACACCTCGCTCTTCGAGGCGGGCATCACCCAGACCTATTGGCAATCGGCGATCGCCCTCGCCACCGGGATCGCGCCGGGTCCGATGGGCTCGGCGCATCCGCTCAACGGACCTTATCAGGCCTTCAAGGCGAGCGACGGCTGGCTGACCGTCGGTGCCAGCAACCAATCCAATTGGCTGCGCATGCTCGACGCCATGGAGCTGCGCGCGCTCGCCGACGATCCGCGCTTCGCCGACAACGCCGCGCGGATGAAGCATCTCGATGCGCTGGCTGCCGTGCTCGCCGCCCGCTTTGCCGAGCACGACACGGCGGAATGGCTGCGGCGCTTCGCCGAAGTCGGCGTGCCGGCGGGGCCGGTGCTCGACATCAAGCAGATGCACCAGGATCCGCAGACCAAGGCGCGCGAGATGCTGGTCGAGGTCGAGCATCGCAAAGCGGGCAAGGTGAAGGCGATCGGCCTGCCGGTGAAATTCTCGGCGACGCCGGGCAAGGTCGGCCATGCCGCGCCGATCCTCGGCGAGCATAGCCGCGCCATTCTCGCGGAGCATGGCTACTCCGACAACGAAATCCAGGCGCTGGCGGCCGAGCGCGCGGTGCTGCTCGGCACCTGACGACAGCAAGCGAACGACAACGCAGAAGAGGAAAGACGTCATGGTGGACGACCGCGCATCCCGCGCCGCAGAGCTGCTTATCGACGCGCGCAATTCGGGCAAGGGGCTTGCCGAGCTGCCCGCTGATTGCCGGCCGCGCGATGCGAGCGAGGCCTACGCGATCCAGGATGCGGTGGCGCGGCGCGTCGGCGTCATAAGAGGCTGGAAGACCGGCGCTCCCGGGCCGCAGGCCGAGGCGTCCTATGCGCCGATCTTCACCGTCATCGCCGGGCCGGGGCGCTTCCCCGCGGCGACGCAGCGTCTCTTTGGCATCGAGGCGGAGGTCGCGTTCCGCCTCGCCCGCGATTTGCCGAAACGCGACAAACCCTATAGTCGCGACGAGGTGGTTGCCGCCATCGCCAGCACGCATCCCGCCATCGAGCTCGTCGACACGCGCTTCGCCGATTTCGCCAAGATCGACGCTTTGTCCAAGCTGGCCGACAACCAGTCGAACGGCGCGCTGATCTACGGGCCGCCCGTGGCCGGCTGGCAGACTCTCGGTCTCGATCTCGGGCGCCCGCCGATCAGCGTGACGATCGACAGCAAGGTCGCGGCCGAGACAACCGGCAATAACGGCGGCGATCCGTTGCGCCTGCTCACCGCGCTCGCCAATCACTGCACCGGAAGGACCGGCGGGTTGCGCGTCGGCGACATGATCACCACCGGCTCGATCACCGGCGTCACCTTCGCCAAGGCGGGATCGGTCGTGATCGCCGATTTCGGCAAGCTCGGCACCGTCCGCCTGGAGTTTCCGCTCTGATGCGGTGATCTGCAGCGCCGCTCCGGGAGACCGGGCATAGGCGCTTGGCGCAGGCGGCCCGGCGAGCTGCCCGCGCCGTGCGGTGCCCTAAAGCGAGAACCGCGTCTCCATCTCGTTCAACGCGGTCTCCACCGAGCCGGCGTCGATCGTGCCGCTTTCGACGGCGGTTCTGCCGGCCTCGACCGCGGCGGAAAACAGCTCCTCGGCTGCCTCCGCGTCGGCGGCGTCGATCGCCGTGGCCAGGACCGCGTGCCGCGCCTTGACGGCAACCGAGTTGAGCCGCTCCTCGGTCACCTGCTCGCATTGCGATGCGGCCCCGAGCACGACGCCGAACGTCTCGGCAATTCTCTCCGCCTGGGTCAGGTTGTTGATTGCCGTCATGTTTCACCTCTCATCATTGCCGCTCGCGGATTCTGGATCGGCGGCGTTCCAGCGTCGAGTCGGGGAATATCCGTTTCAATACGCGCTCAACGTGCGTCGCCGAATTGCAATTCGCGCCGCCGCTCGGGGTCTTGGCCGACGCGATCCCGATTTGTAATCGGCGCCGGCCGGTGGCATCCTCGCGCCATGAATACCGCATCCCATCATGGCTTGGCGCAAAGCGGCGACATCGCAGCGATCCGCGAAGGCGTCAAGGCGCTCTGCGATCGCTTTCCCGGCGAGTACTGGCGCGAAAAGGACCGCGAGCGCGCCTATCCCGGCGAGTTCGTCCAGGCCCTGACCGAGGCCGGCTATCTCGCCTGTCTCATTCCGGAGGAATATGGCGGCAGCGGCCTCGGCATCACCGCCGCCGCCGCCATCCTCGAGGAGATCCACAAGAGCGGCAGCAATGGCGGCGCCTGCCACGCCCAGATGTACATCATGGGGACGCTGCTGCGGCACGGCAGCGCGGCGCAGAAGACGCAATACCTGCCGAAGATCGCCAGCGGCGAGCTCAGGCTGCAGGCCTTCAGCGTCACCGAGCCGACGGCGGGAACCGACACGACCTCGATCCGCACCACGGCGGAGCGGCGCGGCAACAGCACCTATGTCGTCAACGGCCAGAAGGTGTGGACCTCGCGCGCCGAGCATTCCGATCTCATGCTGCTCTTGGCGCGCACGACGCCGCGCGACCAGGCCAAGAAGAAGACCGACGGCATCTCGGTCTTCCTCGTCGACATGCGCAAGGCGCGAGGTCATGGCCTCACCATCCGGCCGATCCGCACGATGATCAATCACGCCACCACCGAAATCTTCTTCGACAATCTCGAAGTGCCGGCGGAGAACCTCATCGGCGAGGAGGGGAAGGGCTTCCGCTACATCCTCGACGGCATGAATGCCGAGCGCATCCTGATCGCCGCCGAGGCGATCGGCGACGCGCGCTGGTTCATCGCCAAGGCTGCCGCCTATGCCAAGGAGCGCGTCGTCTTCGGCCGGCCGATCGGCCAGAACCAGGGCATCCAGTTCCCCATCGCGCGCGCCTATGCCGCGTCGGAGGCCGCCAATCTGATGGTCCAGCATGCGGCGCAGCTCTACGAGGCGGGCGCGCCGGCCGGCAAGGAAGCCAATATGGCAAAGCTCCTCGCCTCCGAGGCGGCGTGGCAGGCGGCGGAAGCCTGCATGCAGACGCATGGCGGCTTCGGGTTCGCCGAGGAATACGATGTCGAGCGCAAATTCCGCGAGACGCGGCTCTATCAGACGGCGCCGATCTCGACCAATCTCATCCTCGCCTATCTCGCCGAGCACGTGCTCGGCCTGCCGCGCTCCTACTGAGAGGCCGCCACGCGCATGTCCTATCCGCAGACGGGCGACCTCGTCGTCGCCCTGCAAGACAATGTCGCCACCGTCACGCTCAACCGCCCGCAGCGCCGCAACGCGGTGACCCTGGCGATGTGGACCGAGCTGGCCGAGCTCTTCCACCGTTTCGCCGCCGATGATCAGGTCCGCGCCGTCATTCTCACCGGGGCGGGCGAGCATTTCTGCGCCGGGGCCGATATCAGCGAATTCGCCGCCGTGCGCAACAGCGCCGAGTCCGGTCACGCCTATGATCGAGCGGTCGATATCTGCTCGGACGCCATCCTGCATATCGAAAAGCCGACGATCGCTGCCATACGCGGCTTCTGCATCGGCGGCGGCAGCGGCCTCGCGCTCGCCTGCGACTTCCGCTTCGCCGCGCCCTCCGCCGTCTTCGCCATCACCGCGGCGAAGCTCAGCATCGTCTACGGCATGCGCGAGACGCAGAACCTTCTGGCCCTCGTCGGATTGAGCAACGCAAAGAAGATCCTGTTCTCCGCCGAGCGCTTCGACACGGCGGAAGCCTCGCGCATCGGCTTCCTCGATCGCGAATCCGACGATCCGGTCGCCGCGGCGCATGATTTCGCCGCGCTCCTGGCGAAGAACGCGCCGCTCTCGATATCAGGCGCCAAGACGATCCTCAACGGGCTGGCGCAGGGAACTGGCGCGCTCGATTTCACCAAGGCGCACGAGGTCACCGAGCGGGCAATGCTCAGCGAGGATTATCGCGAGGGGCAGCGCGCCTTTCTGGAGAAGCGCCCGCCGGCCTTCAAGGGCCGATAATCGCCGCTACTTCCACGCCACCAGGTCGATCAGCGCCGACATGCCGGCATGGCCGGCGCCCTCGACGATGGCATCGTCATGCTCGCTGAGATGGATGATGGTCAGATCGTCGAACGAGCGGCGCAGCAGATCGGCGGTGTACATGTTCTCGCTATTGGGCGGCCCGCCGGTGCCGTATTCGAGCTGCTTGGGCCGGTAGCCCTGCAGGATGAGGTGGCCGCCCGGCTTCAGGCTCTGCTTGAGATTGGCGAAGAGAATCGTGCGCTCCTCCGGCGTGGCGAATTGGATGAAGATCGCGGCGATGATGTCGAAGCTGCGTCCGCGCCAGTCCCAGGCGAAGATATCGGTCTGCTCGGTGCGCAAGGTGACGCCGCGCGCGGCCGCGAGGCTTTGCGCCTTCGCCAGGGCGACGGCGGAGAAGTCGATCGACAGCACGTCGAGCCCTTGCTCGGCGAGAAAGACGCCATTGCGACCCTCGCCGTCGGCGACGGCGAGCGCGGTCTGGCCGCGGCGCAGGAGGTGACGCTGGCTGGCAAGAA
>DATAQP010000237.1:0-2061 GCA_036264595.1 Allostellaceae bacterium | reverse complement strand
GGGATCGATGCCATCGACGATGAGCGTCGCGCCGACCGCCGCTCCCAAGGGAAAGCTGCCGTCCACCGTGAGATCGGGAAAATTCAGCACGCGAAACGAGAGGAAGACGCTGAACGAAACCAGTCCGAACAGCAGCCCGATCTCGATTGCGCCGAGGAATGCGACGATATTCATGCGCAGCCCTGTGGGTTCCGCGACCGCTGCTCAGCGCGCGGCGCGGAACCCGTCTCCGGTTCGAAAGAAGCCGAACGCTCGATCAGAAGACCTGTTTCGCCTGGGCGACCAAATCCGCCGGCACTGTGACGCCCATCTTCTCGGCCGAGCTGCGATTGACGTAGAGCTCGGTGATCTCGGCGCCCTCGACGGCGATGTTGCCCGGCTTCTCGCCCTTAAGGACGCGGACGACGATCTTGCCGGCCTGCCGTCCGACGTCACGGTAGTTGAAGCCCAGCGTGGCGATGGCCCCGCGCTGAACGGAGTCGGTGTCGCCGGCATAGACCGGGATCTTGTTGTCGATGCCGACCTTGAGCACGGATTCGAGCGCGGCGACGGCCGTGTTGTCGTTCGGGACATAGATGACGTCGACCTTGCCGACCAGGCTCTGCGCCGCGGCAAGCACGTCCGAAGATTTCGAGATCGAGGCCTCGACCATGGTGAGCCCAGCCGCCTGCATCATCGGCTTGAGGAGATTGATCTGCGTTATGGAGTTGGCCTCGCCCGGATTGTAGGGGACGCCGATTCTCTTGGCCGAGGGCGAGATCTTTGAAATGAGCGCGAGATGCTTCGCGAGCGGCGGCATGTCGACGACGCCGGTAACGTTGCCGCCGGGCTTCTCCAGGTTCGTCACGATCTTCGCGCCCAGCGGATCGGTCACCGTGGCGAAGACGACAGGAATATCGCGCGTCGCGGCGACCACCGCCTGCGTCGATGCCGTCGAGATCGGCACAATGACGCTCGGCTTGTCGCCGACGAATTTACGCGCGATCTGCGCGGCCGTGGTGACGTTCCCTTGCGCGTTCTCGTAAACGAACTTGAAATCCTTGTTCTCCTGATAGCCAGCCGCCTTGAGCGCATCGAGTATCCCGTCTCGCGTGCCGTCGAGCGCAGGATGCTCGATGATCGCCGTGGCCTCGATGAGTATGTCGGCAGCGGAGGCGCGCCCGGCGCCGAATAGGAGAATGGCCAAGCATGCGCCGGTAGCTGCGGCGAGCAGGCGTCTGCGAGATGAGAGAAACATAGCAGCCCCCTTCAAGGACCATTATGACGTAAGGACACTAGGACGTTCTCTGACGCTCGGCAATGCCGCTTCGGGCGCCGCCACGGGAACGCGTTTGGAGCTGCCTAGCTGGTCCCGCCCGCGCCACGAAGCTGGGCGCGCGGCCGCCAGCCGGTATAGCGCGGATGATCGGCGCCGAGCGGCAGCGTCACCGCCGCCCCGCTCTCGGCCGAGTAGAAAAGCGCGGTCACCAGCTCGAGCGAGCGCCTGGCATCGGCGAGAGTGACGGGGAATTCGGACCTCGTCTCGAGTGCCGCGTAGTAGCGCGGCATCAGACCCTCGAAGCGCGACGGTACGAATTGCCAGTCGCGCAGCGCGACGGCGATGCGGCCTTCGATCTCGGGCGAGGCCGGCACGATCTGCCAGGGATCGTCGCCCGGCGCGTAGGCGGCGAGCGAGCTTTCGAAGGTGACGTTCTCGAAGCAGAAGCGCAGCCGGCTGATCTCGGTCTGCGAGCCGAGCGTGGCAGCGAGCGAGACCAGCGCGCCGCTTGCCATCGCCAGCGAGGCGACGGCGCAATCCTCGACCTCGATCGGGTTGGCCCGCGTGGCGGTGCGCGCGAAGACCGATGCGATCGGCCCCATCAGATAGGTCATGATGTCATGCGAATGGATCGCATGGGTCAGCAGCACGCCGCCGAGCTCGGTCTCCCAGCGGCCGCGCCAGGGCACGGAATAGTATTTGGCGCCGCGCTTCCACGCCGTCTCGACCGTGGCGAGATAGGGCTTGCCGGCGAGGCCGCTCTCGACGATGCGCTTCGCCTTCTGCAGCCCATTGCCGAAGCG
>DATAQP010000202.1:0-8265 GCA_036264595.1 Allostellaceae bacterium | reverse complement strand
GTCGCCGAGCACGAGCTGCAGCGTGTGCTTGCCCGGCGGCAGCTCGATGCGCGCCTCGGTCTGACCGGCACCGAAATGCAGATGGTTCTTGTCCGCCGGGATCGCATCGGTGAGGTCGAGCGGCTGAACAACGTCGATCAGCAGATGATGGTGGCCGCTATTGGGGAAGGGGTCGCCGGCATGGGTGACGCCCATGCCGCGCAGGCCGAAGCGGCACCAGAAGGCCCCTTTGATCTTCGCGCCGTTATGCGGATAGATGAAATAGAGCAGTGTGTCCGTGGGCGCCGGCGTCGCCCAGGCGGCGGAGATTCCGCCCGGCAAGGCGAGCGCCCCGGCGCCGAGCGCGACCGTCTCGATGAGGCGCCGCCGCGTAACGATCCGCTTCGTCATGCCAAGATGCTCCTCGCTCTATTGCGTGCGCGCCACGCGAAGGCCGTGGGTGAGATAGCGTACGTTCGCGTCGTACTGATCGCGGCTGGCGGTGCGGATATTGCCCGGCTCGCTCTTCCATGAGCCGCCGCGCAGCACATGGGCGGAGCAATCCGCATCGAGCCAAGGCGTCCCGTCCGCCGGGGCGCCCTGATAGTTCTTGTGCCAGCAATCCTCGACCCACTGGTCGACGCCGCCGCCCATGTCATAGAGGCCGAATGGATTGGGCAGGAAGCTGCCGACCTTCAGCGGCTGTTTGGCGTCATAGGGCTCGTTGCAGCCTTTGCAATTGGCGAGGCCGAGCTGCGGGTGGTTGCCCCACCAGTATCGCGTCGTGCTGCCGCCGCGCGCGGCATACTCCCATTCCGCCTCGCTCGGCAGGCGATAGTCCTTCTGCGTCGCCCGCGAGAGCCAGGCGGTGAATTGCTTGGCGTCGCTCCAGCTCACATTGGTGACCGGCGCCTCGTCGTCCCCGGTCGCGACATATTTGCAGGCATTCGCCGCCACGCAGGCTTTCCACGCGCGCACGGTCACGGGATATTTGCCGAGGGCGAAGGGCTTGAGCGTGACGCGACGGGGCGGCCGTTCGGAAAGCTCGTCATTGCTGCCCATGATCAGCGCGCCGGCGGGCAGCGCCACCATCTCGGGCTCGACGATCGCCTCGCTTGCCGGCGGGGTCGGTGCGGGTGCCGGGGTGGCGGCAGGGGTCGTGGCGGCGGGGGTCGTGGCCGCAGTCGTGGCCGGGGCAGTGGCTTGTGCCGGTGGCTCCGCCGTCGCGACGGGCTGTGCCGGCGGCGGGTGCATATCGACCTGCGCGGCCGGCGGCGACAGCATTTGGCGCCCGACCATGAGATAGGCGGTGACGCCCAGTATGGTGCAGGCGACGAGAGCGCCGGCGATGGCAAGGCCGCGACCTTGCCGTGCCTTGGCGACGGCGCCCGGATCGGGCAGCACGCGATAGACACTGACCGGATCGGTGATGTTCTTGACCCGCTGGTCGCCGAGCGACTGGTAGCCGCAGACCAGCTTGTTCTTGATCTGCTCGTAGACGCCGCCCGAGATATAGACGGTGCCCGGCTGGGCGAGCGTCTCCAGCCGTGACGCGACATTGACCCCGTCGCCGTAGATGTCGTCGGATTCGACGATGACGTCGCCGAGATTGACGCCGATGCGATATTGGATCCATTGCGACCGATGCATGCCGGCGTTGCGGCCGGCCATGCTCTGCTGGATGACGATGGCGCAGCGCACCGCCTCGACGGGGCTGTCGAACATCACCAGGAAGCCGTCGCCGGTGTTCTTGATCAGCCTGCCGTGATGCTCGGCGATGGTGGGGTCGATCAGGTCGCGACGCTGCCGCTTGATGCGGGCATGGGTGCCTTCCTCGTCCATTCCCATGAGGCGGCTGTAGCCGACGATGTCGGCGGCCAGGATGGCGGCAAGCCGGCGGGCGGGGCCGTGATCCCCTCCCCCTCCGCCCTGGTTCTGTTCTATGCGATAGACGTCACCTGGCATTTTTACCCAGTATCTGGCCCCGTCATGAGACCGGCGAGCCGCGTGCGCCAATCTCGCGAGCCCACGTCACGCGAAAGTGCCTCGAAGGAGTGATTGTCCGCCCCTGGATTGAAGAAATCTGCGGCAATTCTGTGTCTTTTGCGCCCCTGCTGACGCCAGCCGGCCGTTGTGCCACACTCCCACCCCGGCGCGGCCGATCCTCGGGAGACTGTCATGGCGACGGCACGGAAACCTTTCGCGACGCGGGCTGCCTGGTACGGCACAGACATGGCGTGCTCCAACGCCTGGGTGCGTCCGCTCGGCGAGCGCGAGCGCGGCGAGCTCGACGCGGCGCTGGCGCGCGTCCGCGGGATGAAGCTCTTCGAGATCGCCAAGGAGGATTTTTCCCTCGCCGCGACTGCCGATTTCCTCGCCGCGGTGAGCGAGGAGCTCGAGGACGGGCTCGGTGCCGTGCGCATCACCGGCATTCCGGTGGCGCGCTACAGCGAGGACGATCTGCGCCGCGTCTTCTGGGGTATCTGTACCCATCTCGGCACCGCGATGTATCAGAACGCGCGCGGCGAGATCATGGGCGAGGTGCGCGACGAATCGCGCGATGCCGCGCCGACCTATGTCATTCCTCAGGGCGGCAAGGTCAAATCCTCGCGCGCCCGCGCCCGCTCCACCGGGCCGCTGCGCTTCCACACCGACCGCACCGATGTCATCGCGCTTGTCTGCGCGCGCAATGCCAAGGCGGGCGGCGTCAGCAAGATCGCCAGCACGGTGACGATCTACAACGAGATGCTGAAGCGGCGGCCCGATCTCCTCGAATTGCTGTTCGAGGATTTCTGGCGCTCGCGTCCCGAGGACGAGGATGGCGGCCCCGGCGGCGGCGTCTTCAAGATGCCTGTCTTCGGCATCAGGGACGGCAAGCTGACCACCCAGTATTCGCGCACTTTCGTCGAGCAGGCGCAGGAATATCCGCAAGTGCCGCACCTCACCGCTGCGCAGATCGCGGCGATGGACCTCCTCGCCGAGATCGCCGAGGAGGTCTGTCTCTACGCTCCCTTCAGCCCGGGTGATCTCCAGCTTCTCAACAACCATGTCGTCTTCCACGGCCGCACCGCCTACGAGGACGATCCGACCCGGGCACAGGACCGGCTGCTCTTCCGCCTTTGGCTGTCGGTGCCGAACAGCCGTCCGCTGCCCGAGGGCTTCGACGTGCTGTGGGGCAGCACCGCGCCCGGCGCGGTCCGCGGCGGTGCCGAGCAGCCGGTCAATAGGCAGCGCTCGCCCCTCGTGCCCGCCTAGCCGTGCCGGGCCGTCTCGCCGGCAAGGTCGCGCTGATCACCGGCGCCGGGTCGAGCGGGCCGGGTTGGGGCAACGGCAAGGCCACCGCCGTGCTCTTCGCGCGCGAGGGCGCCGAGCTCTTCCTTGTCGACGTCAACCAGGACGCCGTCGCCGAGACCCAGGCGATCATCGAGAGCGAAGGCGGCATCGCCCGGGCGTGGCGCGCCGACGTCTCGCAATCCTCCGACCTCCACGCGCTCGTCCAGGCTTCCGTCGAGACCTTCGGCCGCATCGACGTGCTGCACAACAATGTCGGGGTCAGCGCGCTCGGCGGACCGGTCGAGACCGACGAGGTGAGCTGGGATCGCGTCTTCCAGGTCAATCTCAAGAGCGTCTTCCTGACCTGCAAATATGTCCTGCCGATCATGGTGGCGCAGGGCAAGGGGAGCATCGTCAACATCTCGTCGGTCGCCAGCATACGCTGGGGCGGCGTCGCCTATCTCTCCTACTCGGCGTCGAAGGCGGCGCTCAATCAGCTGACCAAATGCGTCGGCCTCGAATATGCGCGGCGCGGCATACGCTGCAACTGCATCCTGCCTGGGCTCATGGACACGCCGATGCCGCGCATGCAGCTGATGGAGGCCTTCGCCGGCAAGGGCGGCATCGAGGAGATGCTGCGCGTGCGCGACGCCATCTCGCCGACCGGCAAGCAGGGCGAGCCGTGGGACGTCGCCTATGCCGCGCTCTTCCTCGCCTCGGACGAATCGAAATACGTCAACGCGACCGAGCTCGTCGTCGATGGCGGGCTGAGCCAGGCCACCGCCGGCCCGCCGCGCGGCTAGGCAAGATAAAAAGCTCTTACCACGAAGGACACGAAGATCACAAAGTAAGGATTACCGGTGCGCAGCGCCGAAAAAGAAACCTTTGTGACCTTCGTGTCCTTCGTGGTGAATCTTCTCGTGTCTCTCTATCGTTCGAGGAAGCCGATCGAGAGCCAGGGCACCGCGGCGACGACGATCAGCGCGATGATCAGCGCCCCGAGATAGGGCCAGACGCGCCCCATCGCCTCGTCGGGCGAGACGCGGCCGATCGCGCAGGCGGCGTAGAAGCCGACGCCGAAGGGCGGGGCGAACAATCCGATCCCCATCGCCAGGATGACGACCATGGCGTAATGCACCTCGTGGACGCCGAGCGTGCGCGCCACCGGGAAGAGCAGCGGCCCGAACAGCACGATCGCCGGGATGCCTTCGAGCACACTGCCGAGCACGACGAAGAGCACGATGGAGACGGCGAGGAAGCCGAACTGCCCGCCGGGCAGCGCCGCCATCGTCGTCACCAGCTGGCGCGAGAATCCGGATTGCGTCAGCGCCCAGGCCATCGCCGTCGCCATGCCGATGATGAGCAGGATGGCGCCCGACAGCGAGGCGGTCTCGACCAGCATGGGGTAGAGGCGGCGCCAGTCGAACTGGCGGTAGAGAAAAATGCCGGCGAGGATGGTGTAGACGACGCCGACGGTCGAGACCTCGGTCGCCGTGGCGACGCCCTCGACGACGGCGGCGCGGATGAGGAAGGGCAGAGCGAGCGCCGGCAGGGCGACGGCGAAGGCGCGCAGGATCTCGCCCGGACTTGCCCGCCGCACCCCGGCGAGGCTCTCGCCGCGCGAGCGGAAGCCGGCGAGGATGACGAGGGCGATAGCGGCGACCAAGGCCGGCATCAGGCCGCCGGTGAAGAGCGCGGCGATCGAGACGCCTGTCACCGAGCCGATGGTGATGAGGACGAGGCTGGGCGGGATCGTCTCGCTCATCGCGCCCGAGGCGGAGAGCAGCGCCACCAGCTCGCCCGGCCGCGCGCCGCGCCGCTTCATCTCGGGAAAGAGCACCGGCGCCACCGCCGCCATGTCGGCCGCCTTCGAGCCCGAGATGCCCGAGACGAGATACATGGCGCCGAGCAGCACATAGGCGAGGCCGCCGCGGACATGGCCGAGCAGCGCCGCGATGGCGTCGACGAGGGCGCGCGCCAGCCCGGTCATCTCGATGAGGACGCCGAGAAAGACGAAGAGCGGCACCGACAGCAGGATGAGACTCGACATGCCCTGGTCGATGCGATTGACCACGATGGTGAGCGGCGCATGCGTCGCCAGAGCGAGATAGGCCATGGTCGAGACGCCGAAGGCGAAGGCGATCGGCACGCCGATGGCTATGCAGGCGGCGACCAGGAGGACGAAGAAGACGACGAGGTTGTAGTTCCCCATCCCCAGCAGGAGCGGCTTGGCGACGAACAGCGCGAGCGCGACGGCGGCGGCGATCGCCAGGGCGAGGACGACTTCGCGCAAGCTGGCGAACTCGACGAGGCGGGCGAGCGCGATCACCATCATGAGGACGGAACCGGTACCGATCGCGGCGACGCGCAGCCCGTCGGGGATGGCGAGCGCCGGCGTGGTGATCAGCCACTCGCTGTCGACATACTCATAGGCCGGTAGGATGATCTGCAGCACGAAGATCGCCACGACGATGGCGGCGAGCGTCTCGAGGAAGGCGCGCCGCCGCGGCGCCGCGAGCTTGGTCAGCGCGGTCAGCCGCATGTGCTCGCCGCGCCGCAGCGCGATGACGGCGCCGAACATGGCGAGCCAGAGGAAGAGCACCGAGGCGAGCTCGTCCGACCAGACCAGCGGGTTGTTGAAGACGTAGCGGGCGACGACGCCGCTGAACAGCACGGCGATTTCGACGACGACGAGGATGGCAGCCGGCAGCTCGGTGATCCGCGCGAGCGCGGCGTCGAGCCTGGCGAAACGCGCGGGGACGGCGGGCGTCGCGGTGTCGAGCGCGGTCTCGCTGGCGGCCATGTCTACCCCCCACCCCGACCCTTCCCCTCAAGGGGGGAGGGGGAATGTCGGAGCGTTCGTTCAGCACCCTCCCCCCTTGAGGGGCAGGGCAGGGTGGGGGGTATCGCGGGCACGCGCGATGGAACCGTCTACGCCAGGCTGCCGGTGAATTTCTCGAGCAGCGCCCAGGCCTCGGGCCCGTAATTCTTCTTCCACTCCTCGTAGAAGCCGGCCTTCTTCAGCGCGTCGCGGAAGCTCTGCGGATCGGGCGCGTTGAACACCATGCCCCTCGATTGCAGCGAGGCGCCGAGCCCGTCATTCAGCGCCTTGATGTCGGCGCGGTCCTTGAGCGCCGCCTCGTTGATGTTGCGCGTCGCGATCTCCTGCAGGTCCTTGGGCAGCGCGGCCCAGGATTTGGCGTTGGCAAGGAACCAGAATCCGTCCCACATGTGGTTGGTCGTCGCGAGGTATTTCTGCACCTCGTAGAGCTTGGCCGTCTCGATGATCGAGAGCGGATTCTCCTGGCCCTCGACGATCTTGGTCTGCAGCGCGGAATAGACCTCGCTGAAATTGATGCTCGCCGGCGCCGCGCCGAAGGCCTTGAACATCGAGGTCCAGAGCGGGCTCGGCGGAACGCGGATCTTGAAGCCCTTGAGGTCGTCGGCCGAGTTGATCGGCTTGCTGCTCGAGGTGATCTGGCGATAGCCGTTGTCCCACATCTTGTCGAAGGCGACGAGGCCCGACTTCGCGATGGCGCCGCGGACATGGGCGCCGAGCTCGCCGTCCATCGCCGGCCAGATCTGGTCGTAGTTCTTCCAGGCGAAGCCGATGCCGTTGATCGAGGCGACCGGCACGAGGGTCGCCAGGATGAGGCCGGAGAGGGTGAAGAAATCGATCGCGCCCGAGCGCACCTGGCTCAGCATGTCGGTGTCGCCGCCGAGCTGGTTGTTGGGGAAGATCTGGATCTCGAGCCGTCCCTTCGACTCGTCCTTGATCTTGTTCACCGCCTCGGTCATCCGGATGGTCATCGGATGGGTGAGCGGCGAGTTGTTGGCGTATTTGTAGGTGAACTCGGCGGCCTCGGCGCGCCGCGTCAGGATATTGACCGTGGCGATCGCCGTCGCCGTCGCGGCGGTTCCGGCGACAAAGCGCCGACGGGTGATCTCTCTACGCATGTCCTTCCTCCCCGATGTGGTGGCGTTTGTTCTCCCGCCGATAGGCGACGAGCGCGCGTGCGATCTCGGCAATCCGTTGCGGTGCGATCTTGCAGACATCCTCGAGCGGCGGCGAGTAGGGCACGGGCACGCGTGGCGCGCCCAGCCGCCGCACCGGCGCCTTGAGCGACGCGAACAACTCCTCGGCCACCGTCGCGGCGATCTCGCCGCCGAAGCCGCCCGTCGCCACCGCCTCGTGGACGACGAGCAGGCGGCCGGTGCGGCGCACCGAGGCGAAGACCATCTCACGGTCCCAGGGATAGATCGTGCGCAGATCGATGATGTCGAGCGACACGCCCGAGATGAGCTCCCGCGCCGCGGCGACGGCGCGCAGCGCGCCCGACCACGAGACGATGGTGAGGTCGTCGCCCTCGGCGATCTTGCGGGCAATTCCGAGCGGCGCCGGCGGCGCGTCGGCATCGACCGTGCCGGTCATCGCCCATAGATCCTTGTGCTCCATATAGACGACCGGGTCGTCGCAACGTATCGCCGCCTTGAGCAGAGCATGGTTGTCGGCGGGCGTGCCCGGCGCGACGACGACGAGGCCGGGAATATGCGCGTACCACGCCTCGAGCGATTGCGAATGCTGCGCCGCCGAGGAGCGCCACATCCCGGAGGGCTCGCGCACGACGAGCGGCACGCGGCCCTGGCCGCCGAACATGTAGCGCGCCTTGGCCGCCTGGTTGACCAGCTCGTCGATGGCGCAGAGCGCGAAATCGGCGAAGCGCATCTCGACCACCGGCCGCGTGCCGACCAAGGCCGCACCGACAGCGGCGCCGAGGATCGCCGCCTCCGAGATCGGCGTGTCGACGATGCGGTCGGGACCGAATTCCTCGACCAGCCCCTTGTACTGGCCGAAGACGCCGCCGCGGCCGAGATCCTCGCCGAGCGCCCAGACATTGGTGTCGCGCCGCATCTCCTGGGCGAGCGCCAGCTTGCCGGCCTCGAGATAGCTCATCGCGCTCATGCGTTCATCCCGGCCCGCTCGTAATCGGTATCCTGCACGTCGGCCCAGAG
>DATAQP010000200.1:0-3660 GCA_036264595.1 Allostellaceae bacterium | reverse complement strand
GCCATTGGATTGTTTCTGCTCATCCAAAATTTCCGATGTCCGGCGATCGATCTGGCGGGGCGAAAACCGCCGATGACAAGCGAAAATTCTAGTGCTCGGGTCCGGAGCTAGGCAAGCATTGGTTAGAGTTAATTGCCGAATTCTTGGCTCCCGAGCGCCTCGCCGCCGAGAAAGGCGCGCTGGATGACAGGGTTCTGCGCGAGCGCGGCGGCGGCGCCTGACGCAACGATGCGGCCGGTCTGCAGGACATAGGCGCGGCCGCAGAGCGCCAGCGCCTGGACGACGTTCTGCTCGGCGAGGAGGATCGCCGTGCCGCCCTCGCGGATCGCTTTCAGTCGGGCGAAGAGCTCTTCCGTCAGGCGCGGCGACAGGCCGAGCGAGGGCTCGTCGAGCAGCAGCAGGCGCGGCGCCGTCATCAAGGCGCGGCCGATCGCCAGCATCTGCTGCTGGCCGCCGGAGAGCTGCCAGGCGCGGCGCGCCGCGTGCTCGGCGAGCTGCGGGAAGAGACGCTCGATTTCGGCGCGGCGGCGCGCCCGCTCGGCGGCGCCTTCGCGGCAGGCGACGTCGAGATTGTCGCGCACGCTCATCGCGGGAAAGACGCGGCGACCCTCCGGCGCATAGCCGAGGCCGAGACGGGCGCGGCGCTCCGGGGACAGCGTGGCGATCGACCGCCCGTCGAGGCGGATCTCCCCCTCGCGCGCCGGGAGCTGGCCGATCAGGGCGCGCAGCAGCGTCGTCTTGCCGGCACCGTTGGCGCCGAGCAGTGCCACCGCCTCGCCCCGGGCGACGGCGAGGCTGGCTTCGCGCAGCGCGACGACCGGGCCGTAGGCGACGGTCAGCCCGGTGATATCGAGCAGCGCGGCACTCATGCGGGCGGCACCGGCAGGGCGGCGGTGCCGAGATAGGTCGCGACGACGCGAGGATCGGCGCGGATCTCAGCCGGGCTGCCGACAGCGATGATGCGGCCGCGCTCGAGGCAGACGATGCGATCGGCGAGCGGCATGAGAAACGCCATATTGTGCTCGACGACGAGGAGGGCGAGACCGCCGCGCGCCAGGGCGGCGAGACGGCGCGCTAGATCCGCCTGCTCGTCGGCGGCGAGGCCGGCGGCCGGCTCGTCGAGCAGGAGCAGCGCCGGCTGCAGCGCCAGGGCGCGGGCGATCTCGACCCGCCGCCGCGCGCCCGCCGGCAAGGCCTCGCATGGCTGCAGCGCGCTGGCGCCGGCGCCCATCGCCGCCAGGCAGTGCATCGCCTCGCCGCGCGCCTGGCGCAAGGCGGCGCCGCCGAGATCGCCGAAAGCGCGGCGCAAGGAGACGGCACCGCTCGCCGCGAGACGGGCGGTCGCCACGGCGTCGAGCGCGCTCATGCCGGCGGCGAGATGGCCGCTCTGGAAGCTGCGGCCGATGCCACGCCGAGCGATTGCATAAGACGGCAGGGCGCCGATCGCCTCGCCGCCCAGCCGGACCATCCCGGTATCGGCGCGATGGGTGCCGGCGATCGGGTTGATCAGCGTCGTCTTGCCCGAGCCGTTCGGCCCGATCAGGCCGAGTATCTCGCCCGGCGCGACGACAAGATCGACGCCGGCGAGGGCCACGACGCCGCCGAAGCTCTTGGCCAGATCGCTGACGGCAAGGACGGGATCGACAGCGGCCACGGTTGCGCGCGGCGGCAAGGCGATCGGCGGTGGCGACGGGCCGGGTCGCGCGGGGAAGAGCGCGGCGCGCAGCCGCTCGGCCGCGCCGATAGCGCCGGACGGCACCAGCACGATGACGGCGAGCAGCACCAGCCCGTATGCGATGAGATAGAACCCGTCGAGGAATCGCAGCCATTCCGGCAAATGGATGAGCAGCACGGCGCCGAGAATGGCGCCGGCGATCCGCAAGCTGCCGCCCACCACCGCCATGGTCAGGCAGGACACCATGATGGGGAATTCGAGCACCTCGGGCGAGATGACGCGGATCGTGTGGGCGTAGAGCGCGCCGGCGGCGCCGGCATAGAGCGCGCTGAGCAGGAAGGCGGCGAAGCGCAGCGCGCCGCCATCGATACCGATCGCGGCGGCTTCCAGCGGACTGGCGCGCAGCACGGCGAGGGCCCTGCCCCAGGCGCCGCGCGTCGCCTGCCAGGCGATGAGGGCGGCAAGCGCGACCAGACCCCACACCGAAGCGAGCAGCGGCAGGCCGCGCGGCAGCGCGGCGCCGAAAAGGACGATGCCGGGAACGCCGGGCAGTCCGTTGGCGCCGCCGGTGACGTCCTGCCAATTGACCGCGACCAGCAGCATGACTTGGCCGATGCCCAAGGTCGCCAGCGCGAAATAATGCGACCCCAGGCGCAGCACGGGTGCGCCGACCAGCGCGGCGAGCAGGACGGGCAGCGCCAGCGAGAGCGGAAAGGTCGCGGCGAAGCCCCAGCCGAGCTGGCTGCCGCCCACGCCGGTGACATAGGCGCCGAGGCCGAAGAAGGTGCCCTGCGCCAGCGACAGCGCGCCGGCATGGCCGAAGATGAACTGATAGCCGATGACGATCAGGGCATAGATGCCGGCTACGCTCATCAGCCGCAGGTCGTAGGCAGCGTTGAAAGCGACGGGATAGGCGGCGAGCAGCCCCGCGCCGGCGAGCAGCGGCGCGTTGATGCCGCGCGTGAGGAAACCCGCCAACGAAACGCGCAAGCGCGTCATCACGCCCGCGTTTGCGCGGCCTCGCCGAACAGCCCTTGTGGACGCAGCAGGAGAATGGCGAGAAGGGCGGCGTAGAGCGCGGCGGTGGCAACCGTATAGGAGAACACCGACGAGACGCCGACCTCGAACACGGCGATGAGGAAGGCGCCGGCGACCGAACCGGCGAGCGAGCCCCAGCCGCCGATCGTCGTCGCGATATAGGCCTTGATGACGAAATCCGTGCCGGCGCTCGGGGTGACGAAGAACTGATTGGCGAGGAGCAGACCGGCGGCGCCGGCGAGCGCCGCGCCGATCGCGAAGCTGGCGGCGATCATCGCGGTGACGCGGATGCCAAGGGCGCGCGCCGTCTCGCGGTCCTGCGCCGTCGCCCGCAGCATACGGCCGAATTGGGTGCGCGCCATGACGAAGGACTGTCCGGCGATGAGCAGCGCCGCCACCGCGACGATGGCGAGCGACTGCAGCGAGACGGCAAGCCCACCCCATGTCAGCTGGCCGGTGCCGAGCAGCGAAGGCGTCGCGCGCGGCGCCGCGCCGAAGAGGAGATTGATGCCGTTCTCAAGGACGATGCCGATGGCGATCGTGCTGATAAACACAGCTGCGGGCGGACGAGCGGCGAGCGGCAGATAGGCGAGCGCGGCGACGACGAGGCCGAGCACCGCCATGAGCACCAGCACGAGCGGCAGGAGGAGAATGCCCGGCACCGGCAGCGCGCCAGCGAGGGCGATCGCGACATAACCGCCCGCCATCACCATGTCGCCTTGCGCGAAATTGACCGCGGCAGTGGCATTGAGCACCAGCACGAAGCCGAGCGCGACCAGCGCATAGGCGGCGCCAAGGGCGATCGCGTTGATCAGGAGCTGAAGGGCGGTGATCATGGCGGGGGATCAGGTAGCGTCCCGGACCGCATCCTTCGACTTCGCTCAGGATGAGGAAAACTCTCCATCAACATCCCACCTCGTCCTGAGCGAAGTCGAAGGACATGGCGA
>DATAQP010000126.1:0-9363 GCA_036264595.1 Allostellaceae bacterium | reverse complement strand
CATTCTCATCTATTATCGAAGACGCCGTCACCAGGAGCCGCGATGATCAATCCTGAAGCTGTCCCACTCGCCGCCGTTCCGGATGCCGCCGGGGACGTCGCCGAGCCCAGCCTCGGCCGCGCCGAGCGCACGCTGATCTATGGCTTGCGACGCATGGCGTCCGGGGACGACGGCTGCGCGGCGACGCGCCGCGACTTCGCCGATATTGCGGGCCCGCTGGCGGAGGACGCGCTCGCCGCCTTTCGCTGCTTCTTCTGGACCCTCGCCACCTTCGGGCGACGGCGTGTCGCACTGGGCTTTCCCGGTGCCGGCACGGTCTCGCTCGACGAGAGGCTTCTGATCGCCGTCTTTGCCGCCGCCGGCCACCGACTGATGCTGCCTACGCCAGTCCGTCCGGCTCGGCCGCCGCGCGTTCAGCTCGCCTTGATCAGCTTCTGCAGGCTGCGCAGCCCCTCGGGACGCGGCTGATCGGGATTGATCTGCGGCCAGGCGGTCCACGACACCTCGCCGACATAGATGTCGCCACGCGAATCGACGGCGATGCCGTGCGGCGCGATGAACTCGCCGGGATTGGTTCCGGCATGCAGCGCGCCGAGCCGCGCCAGGATCTTACCCTCGTGGCTGACGATGCTGAGGCGCGGCCCGAGATTGGGCACGTTGCGGTTCACCGGCTTGTCGGGGCCGAGCTCGCCGATATAGCACAAAGGCTGCTTGCCGCTCGGCATATAGAGGCCGCACGGCCGGTGCAGATTGTTCCACTGCGCCTCGTACTTGCCGTTGCCGTCGAAGACCTGGACGCGATGGTTCTCGCGGTCGGCGACATAGACCCAACCATCCGCGTCGCAGCAGACATTGTGCACGATGTTGAACTGGCCGGGATCGGTGCCCGGCTCGCCCCACGACATCAGAAGCTTCCCGTCGGGCGAATATTTATGCACCCGCGCATTGCCGTAGCCGTCCGAGACGTAGATCTCGTTCTTCGGCGACAGCGCGGTATGGGTGCAGCGGTGGAACGGCTCGCCGCTCATATAGGGCGCCGGCTTGTCGGGAATGCCGATGGTCAGCAGCACCTTGCCGTCGAGGCTGCATTTGCGCACCGTGTGGTCGCCGTCATCGGTGCAATAGATCGATTGGTCCGGCCCCATATGGATGCCGTGCGCGCGCGTGAACAACCCCTCGCCCCACGACGCGAGGAAATTGCCCTCGCGGTCGAAGACGATCATCGGATGGGCGCCGCGATTGAAGACGTAGACGCGGTCGCGATGATCGATACCGACCCCGGCGACCTCCTTGAGCGACCAGCCATCGGGCAGCCTGCCCCAGCCTTCCGCGACGCGATAGCTGAACCGGCCCGTCCCGAGCATTACCGACATGGCGCATCCTCCCTGCGCCGCGACCGGCGCCTGGCGGAACGCTAGCTCAGTCCGGCGGGTGCGACAATCGCCGCGCCGCAGCTCAGCTCTGGCGCACCTTGGCGCGCAGGGGCTTGAGCAGCGCTTCGATGTCGCCACCACCGCGCTGGATCACGGCGCTGAACTCCTGGCGCTGGGTGACCATCATGCTGATGCCTTCGACGACGATGTCGGTGATCTTGAAGCCGCCTGCTACCTTCGCGACGCGCCAATCGATCTTGACCGGCTGATTACCGTCGCTGCCGAGCTGGCTCGTCACCAGCGTCGAGGCGTCGCCCTCCGGGCGCGATCCCGTCACCTTGAATTGCTGGCCGGTGAACTCGTTGAACCGCACTGCATAGACATGGACCATATAGGCGGTGAAGAGCGTGGTGAATTCCTGCTGCTGGGCCGGGCTCGCGATCGTCCAGTAGCGGCCGAGGGCGAAACGGGCGACGGCCGGCACGTCGAAGCCGGTATCGAACAGCGTGCGGAACTGCCCTTCGCGCTCGGCTTCGGAGCGTTGCGAGGTCAGCACCACCATCGCCTGCTGGCCGAGATCGGCGATGAATCCGGCCGGATCGCTGGCGGCGCGCGCCGGGCCGGGCTGGACAGCAGCCATCGCGAGGACGAGCATGACGGCACGGGCGAAGTTTCGCGAAAGCATGGCGGACCCCCTGTCTGAATAGCGGGCGCTGCCGACCGGCGTCGGCAAATGACGGCACCGCGTCTTGAACGTCATGGGCGCGTAGCGATTTCGAAGAGACGATACGCTCATCCAGTCGCTTCGTCACCCGCCACGAAGGATCAGGCAATCTCGTTGAGGTACCAGGCTACGTAGCGGCGCGTATTGTACTCCATCGGGGCGTAGGGACCCGGCTCGTAGTAGCGCGAATCGACGCCGCGCTGGTTCTCCTCGATGATCCGCTTGTCGGCCTCGCTCGTCACTTTCCACAGCCAGGTCAGCTTCTCGACCTCGTAGTCGACGCCTTCGCGCGCATCGCCGCGCACCAGCCAGATGACCTCCATCTCGCAGCTCGCCGGCGTCTTGGCGATGAAGCGGTAGATGACGCCGTGATCGGGATAGGCGAGCAGGAAGCTCGCCGGGCCGAGATGGACCGAGGTGACGCCGCCATCATAGCCGCGAAACCGCCCCATCAGCGGCGCCACCGGTTTGCCATCCTCGCTGCCGGTGGCGATGCCATCATAGAGCGCATAGCGGAAGCCGAAGACGGCCTCCTCGCCGCCGCTCGCCTGCCAATGGTTGTGCTCGCCGATGCGGACGCCGAGCGCCGCGCTGCGCTCCCCCATGCGCGCGTTGAGCGCGGCGATACGGGCGGGCGGCTGCTCGAGCGCGTGCAGGCGCGAATATTCCGGGTGCGAGGGCGCGCAGTGATAGCATTCGAGATAGTTCTCGACGGCCAGCTTCCAATTCGCCGCGATCTGGTAGTGCGCGCGATGGGCGACGCGCGCCTCGCCCCAGCCATAGGGGCCGAAACAGTCGCGCAGCGTCTCCTCGACATTGCCGAGAGCGAGCGGCGCGGCGGCGAGCGAGACGAAGACCAGGCCTTCGATGACGCGGAGATGGACCGGCTTCAGCCCGTATGCGGCGGCGTCGAAATCCACCGCCATGTGACGTGCCGCGCGCAGCGCGCCGTCGAGCCCGTAGGTCCAGCCATGATAGGGGCAGACCAGGTATTTCTCGTGTCCCGCCGGCGCGCTGCAGATGCGCGAGCCGCGATGGCGGCAGACATTGGCGAAGCCGCGCAGCACACCGTCCTCGCCGCGCATGACGATAACCGATTCGTTGGCGAGCTCGAAGAGGAAATAATCGCCCGGCTGTGCCGCCTGGCTGGCATGACCGGCGCACAGCCAGTGCCGCGCGAGCAGCCGGTCGATGTCACGGCGGAAGATCTCGGGATCGCCGTAGAAGGGCTGGGCGAGCGAGCGACCCTCTTGTTGCCGCGCCAGCAAGGCGCCGATCTTGTCGCGATCGCTCTGATCGTCTTTTACAGCAATCCTCATCGCCGCCTCATCCCTCCGCGCTGGCGGCGCCAGCCTACATCATGGCGCGCGCGATAGGAAATCGAACGCGGTCATGGCGTGGACGTAGAACACGGCGAAGAGATCGTCGATCGTCACGTATTCGTCCGGCCCACCCATATTGTGCGGCGTCGGGCCGTAGACGATCGAGGGCACGCCGTAAAGACGATAGAAGCGCGCGTCCGAGAAGCCGACCCGCATATTGACGACGGTGCCGCCCGACACGACCGCGGCCGCATTGGTCACGGCGAGGCGGACGCATTCATGATCGGGATCGGTGACGGTCGGCTCGGTCGCGCTCAGCACGCGATGGCCGATGCCGGGCAGATCGCCGATCAGCTCGCCGACTTCGCGAACGATATCGGCGACGGTGAGTCCGGGCGGAATGCGGACATCGCAGAGCGCCCGCGCCGCGTCGGGAATGATGTTGACCGCGCTGCCCCCCTCGATGCGGCCGATATTGAGCGTGACATGCGACAAGGTATGCCCCTCGCCGGCGCCGGAGACGGCTTCCGACACCGGTTGCGCCAGCTCCATCACGGCGCGCACCGCGGGGGGAATCGGGCAGGGCAGAGCGCGCAAGGCGGTAAGACGCTCGAGCGCCGCCATCAGCCGCTCGATGGCGTTGATGCCGAGGTGAACATGGGCGCCATGATTGGCTTTGCCTGCCGCCGTGATCTCGAGCCAGATCTGTCCCTTCTCGCCGGTGCGCACGACTTGCGGCGAGCCGGCATCGGCGCTCAGCATGGCGTCGCCGGCGGCTTCCGGCACTGTTTTCAGCAGATGCTGAGTGCCCCACAGCCCGCCGGTCTCCTCGTCGCCGACGAGGGTCAGCACGAGCTCGCCGGACCAGGCGGCGCGGTGGCGCGCCAGCAGGCGGCCGGCAAGGATCGCGGCGGCCAGCCCGGCCTTCATATCGGCGGCACCGCGCCCATAGATGCGGCCCCCCGCGAGCGTTCCGCCGAGCGGCGGGACGGTCCAGCGCGCCGCATCGCCGACGGGAAACGTATCAAGATGCCCGTTGAGGATCAGCCGGCGACCGGGAGAGACCCCGGCGATTCGGGCGATCAGATTGACCGCCGGCGGCCGCGCCGTCACCTGACGCGTCTCGATGTCAGGGGTCTTGGCCAGCAGAGTCGCAATTGCGTCGGCCAGCTTGCCGGTATCACCCGGCGGATTCTGGCTGTCGATCCGCACGAGGTCGCCGCATAGCGCAATCAGCGCTTCGCGGCTGTCGCGCACCTCCTTCTCGAAGGCGCTGCGACGCGCCGCAGGGCTCACGACGCGGCTCCGGCAGCGCCCGGCTCCTGGTCGCGATATTGCTGGAAGCTGCGGCTGATATAGGCGTCGATCAGCGGATCGTCGTCGCGCTCGGAAAGGCAGCGCAGCGGGCAGAGATAGCCGTCACGCTGGAACGCCGCGAGGTCGGATTGGGTGAGCAGCTTCGCCATCCCCGCCCTCCTCAGCGCGGGACGCCGATCTGGATGATGCGCTCGCCGGCATTGACGATCGGGAAGGTGGCGATGCGCACGATCGGACCGGCGAGCGGCGCCGTGATCTCCTCGACCAGCTCGCCGAAGATATTGGTGATCGTCGCCATCACCTGGCCTTCCACGACGCTGTCGTTGAGCGCGACCTTGAGATGGACGAGCCCGGCGCGGCGCGCCCGGATCACGGTCATCGAGCGGATGACCATCTGCCGTCCGACGGTCTCGACCGCGCCCGGCAGCATGCCGATCTGACGGAACACGTTGGTCAGGCCGAGAATGCCGCGCGCGGTGATATCGGCCTCGAGGCGGCCGCCCTCGCCGAGCTCGATACCCATCGCCGTCTTGCCGCGCCGCGCCAGCACGACATGCGGGCTTTGCTCGGAGACGTAGAGCCCCAGCTCGGTCGAGAGGATGTAATCGACGCCGAACGCCTTGGCCATGGCCTCCGCGGCCTCGGCGGGGGCGCCAGCACCGGGCGGCGGCAGGAAGGCGAAGGGCGCATAGCGGCCGCCCGTCGTCGGCGTGTGGATGTCGATGAGATAGTCGGCATGGCGCATCAGCCGATCGAAGAGGACATGAGCGAGCTGCGCCGCCATGTTGCCGTTGGCATCGCCGGGAAACGAGATCCAGGGGTCGTTGGGGCTCTGGTCGAGCGGCGATTTGAGGTAATGCCCGACGAAGACGCGATGCTGCGCCTGCAGCGCCAACGGGTTCTGCACCGGGACCATCAGCACGGTGCCGCTGAGCGCGGCGAGATCGAGGCTGCGGGCGAAGCTCGTCGCCACCTCGACGCCGTTGACCTCGTCGCCATGGAAGGCAGCGCCGATATAGAAGACCGGCCCCGGGCGCGCGCCGCGCAGCACGAGCAGCGGCAGATCGACCCAGCTGCCATCCGCGAGCTCGATGGTCCGCAGCCGCGTCTCCACCGACTTGCCGCGGACGAGCTCTATGCCCTCGACTACGAGCGCCTCATCGGTAACCAATCGTTTGTCGCTCACGCCGTGCTCCTGGCTTTTCTGTCCGGTTGTCCGACCTGGTCGAGGCGGCGGAGCAGGATGGCCCGCTCGCCGCCGGCGACGACGCGCCGGACGATATCGGCGAGGAGGCGGAATTCTTTCTCGTCGATATCGCGGAAGAGCTCGTCATTGACCGTCTGGGGATAGCGCGCGAAGGCGTTGATCGCCGCCCGTCCACGCGCCGTCAAGGTCAGCAGGACGCCGCGGCGATCGACCCGGCTCGGCGTCTTCTGCACCTTGCCGACACGCACCAGGCGCTGCACGATCATCGTGACGAAGGCGCCGCTCACCCCGAGATTGCGCGCGACCGCGCTGATCGAGACGCCGCGGGCACCCTGCAGCTGGGCGACTGCGAGAAACACCCGGTATTCCGGCTCGCTGACGCCGAGTTGGCGGGCGAGGCCGGCACGCAGCTCCTGAAGCTGGCTCGCCATCGTCATGAGGTCGCGCAGGGCCTCGCGGAAGACGCGGTCGGAGCCTTCGACGAGCAGCGCCGCGCGCGTCGTCGTCATTGGGGCCGGCGGGCCGGCGATCTCATCCGCCGCGCTCTCCGCCTCGGGCGCCGTCTTGCGCGCGGATCTCATTGCGCCGCCCGCTCCGCGCTCATCATCGCGGCATAGGGCTCGGGCACGCCGTAGCTGCCGAGCAGCCCGTCGACGATGCCGGTGAAATAATCCCAGTTGCATTCGCGATATGAGTGGTCGCGGACGACGAAGGATGGGCCGGCATAGAATTTCTCGTATTGCCCGTGCCGCGCGGCGAACTCGGAGCCGAGGAGGTCCCAGGCGAGGCGGAAGAGCTTCAGCCGGTCGACTGCCGAGCAATTCGCCGTCGACCAATAGGCGTCGAATTGACGGCGCAGCTCGGGATTGGCGAGGAAGGATTGGTTGGCGGGCATGAGGAAGATGCCTGATCCCATGAGCTCGCGCAGCTTGTCGCAGATCTCGGCGTAGCTCTCGGTGCACCAGCTCAGCGCGCCATACATGTAGCGACGGTTGAAGGCGACATAGCCGTTGCCGAGATCCTCGTGATCCATGCACTGGCCATGAATCATGCCGGCGAGCATCGCCTCCATCGCGGCGAAGCGCCCGAGCGTCTCGCGCACCGCCGGCACCTTGTCGAGATTGCCGACCGCCGCGATCTTGCCGGCGAGGCCGACAAGCAGCTCGAGCTTGGCCCAGAAGCGGACATTCGCCTGGTGATTGCCGAAGGAGTGCGACGGCGTCTTGATATAGATGTCGCGCGAGAGCGGCGCGTTGCCGTGGCAGAAGACGCGGCGCCACGGCACCTTGACCTCGTCGAAGACGACGACGCTGTCGCTCTCGTCGAAGCGATAGGAGAGCGGGTTGTCGAACTCGCTCTCCGCCTGCTTCTCGAAGGATTTGCGCGACCAGAGGGCGAGGCCGGGCGTATTGATCGGCACGGCGAAGGTGATCGCCTCGGCGACGCGGTCGGGCGCCACCGGTTGGACGTTGCCGACCCAGAGCTCGTCGGCGAAGACGGCGCCGGTCGCCAAGAGCTTCATGCCGCTGACCGTGACGCCCTTGTCGTCCTCGGCGGTGACGCGCACCGTCGGCGAGCCCTCGTAAACGCGGCCGGAGAATTTGCTGTCGCGGGCGCCGGGCGGCGGGATCACCGCATAGGCTATATAGAGATCGCGACGTCGCGCCTCTTCGTAATAGTCGAGAAGGTTCTGCGCAAAGAGCTTGCCCGCCGAGCCGTCGGAACCGAGCGCCGCCGGCTGCAAAGCCATCCCAGCGACGAAGCTCGCCACATGATCGGGCGACCGCCCCATCAGCCCGTAGGTCGCCTTGGCGATCGCCTTGTGCGCCCGCATGCGGCGCATGAGATCGTCGCGATCGCGCGGCAGCAGGTAATACATCGCGAAGCGCTCGCCGCCCTCCTCGTAGCTCAGCGTGTCGCGCTGGGCGGGGGAGAGCTTCAGATCATAGAGTCCGGCGATCGATTGCGCGGCTCGGCGGAAGGAGGGGTGGGTCGTCACGTCGGCGACGCGTTCGCCGCCGACATAGACGGTGCGCCCGTCGCGCAAGGAGGAGAGATGCGCCTGACCGGTCTTCAGCATGCCCGCCCCTCGCCGCCAATTCCCGACGGGCCAAGTCTAGCGGCTCCCACGGCAGAAGATCAACAAATTAGCGAAGCTAGTTAGCTATTTTGACACGCGACTGTCGCCCGCGGCCTGGTGCTATGCTCGACGCAACCGGGCCGATTCAACGCCAATGAGGGGGTGCCATGTTTCCGCCGAAGGACCGTCTTACCATCTGCTTCGCCCATGTCGCCTACCAATTTCAGAACCGCTTCGCCGCCCGCAAGACTGGTCTCGCCAGCTTCGAGGTGCGCAGCCGCGACGAGCTCGTCCGCCGCATCGGGGATGCCGATGTCCTCGTCGTCTCCGGCCTTTGGAACAACGACCTCATCCCCTCGGCCGGCAAGCTCAAATTCATCCAGTCGGCGAGTGCCGGCGTCGACCAGTACTCGCGCGAGCTTCTCGCCGAGCGCGGCATCCGCCTCGCCAGCGCCCAGGGCGTCAATGCGCGCGCCGTCTCCGAGCATGCCATGGCGCTTATCCTCGCCCTGAGCCGCAAGCTTCCGGAAGCGCGCGACAACCAGGGCAAGCACAATTGGCGCGGCATGATCGGCGATCTCGGCAAGCGCGAGGACGAGCTCGGCGGCAAGACGCTGCTCATCGTCGGGCTCGGCCGCATCGGCGGGCGGCTGGCGCAGCTCGCCAAGGCCTTCGATCTCAGGGTGGTCGCGACGCGGCGCGACCCCGCCGCCGGCGCCAACGGCGCCGACGAGGTGCACGGCATGGACAGGCTGGCCTCGCTGCTGCCCGAGGCCGATTTCGTCGCCCTCACCTGCCCGCTGACGCCGGAAACCACGGATCTGATCGACACCAAGGCGCTGGCGGCGATGAAGCGCTCTTCCTTCCTGGTCAATGTCGCGCGCGGCCGCTGCGTCGACGAGGCGGCGCTGATCCGGGCGCTGGCCGAGGGCCGCATCGCCGGCGCCGCGCTCGACTGCACCCATGACGAGCCGCTGCCGCCGACCTCGCCGCTCTGGGACATGGCGAATGTCTTCATCACGCCGCATACCGCAGGGGAGACGCGGCGCTACGAGGACAACGTGCTGGATATCCTGATGGAAAATCTCGGCCGCCTGTGCCGCGGCGAGGCGACCTTGCGCAACCAAATCGTCTGAGACAGTTCAGTCAAGTGCCAGAGGCGGCGGAAAATAGCAGAACACCTTGCAGCGCGCGGCCGGGAGGACGACGCCCGAACCCGAAAGAACTACGCGCCGCAAAATCTCGCGGTGATTCGACGAATAGCTCTCGACATCTTGCGATCTCACCCCGATACGCGGTCTATCGCCCGAAAAATGAAGCGTGCATTGTGGCGCAAGGAC
>DATAQP010000118.1:0-7928 GCA_036264595.1 Allostellaceae bacterium | reverse complement strand
CGCTTCGTCCGGCGGGCGAGCGCTGGGCGACGGTCCTCTCCGGCGGGCCGTTCTGCCGCGGCTGAACCTAGCGCAGGATCGCGTTGATGTTGCCGCCGTCGACGGTGGTGACGTCGGCCGTCGTCTTGAGTGCCAGGGCATGGTGGAGGAAGGCTTGCGCCACGTCCTCGGCAGTGACCTCGCGGCGCAAGAGATTGCCGGCCATGTACTCGGCCTCGTTGACGCCGCGCGCCTTCGAGCGGGAGCGGATCATCTCGGGCGTCAAGAGGCCGCTACGGATGCGGTCGGCGTTGACCGCATTCGCTCTAATACCGTCGGCGCCGTAGTCGAGCGCGTATTGCCGCATGAGGAAGAGCGCCGCCGCCTTGGGCAGGCCGTAGGGACCGAACTCGGCGCCGGGGTTGATCGCCTGCTTCGAGACGTTGAACAAGAGAGCGCCGCCGGTGCCCTGGGCCAGCATGATCCGCACGGCATTCTGCGCCACTGTCTGATGGGCGAAGAAATTGAGCTCGAAGCTCTGGCGCAGCACCGTATCGGCGACCTCGCCGATGCGGCCCTGCCAGGCGGCGCCGGCATTCGAAACGACGATGTCGACGCCGCCGAACCGGGCGGCCACCGCGTCGAAGGCGGCGCAAGCCGAGCTCGTGTCGGTGACGTCGCAGGCGAGCGCCAGCGCCGCGCCGCCGATCGCCCTGGCGACCGCGGCAGCCGCCGCCTCATCGCGGTCGAGCACGGCGATCTCGGCGCCGGCGCGGGCGAAGAGCTTCGCCGTCGCGGCCCCGATCGTGCCCCCGCCGCCGGTGACGACGGCGATCTGGCCGGCGAGCGGCTTCTCCTCGCCCTTGCCGAGCTTGGCCTGCTCGAGCAACCAGTATTCGATATCGAAGAGATCGTCCTCCGGGATCGAGGTGAACCGGCCGAACGCCTCGGCGCCTGAGACCGTCTCGATCGTGCATTCCGCGAGGTCGGCCGCGATCTGAGCGTCCTTGGCGCTGCGCCCGAGACCGAAGAGGCCGAGCCCGGGCACCAGCACGACACGCGGCATGGGATCGAGCTCGCGCTTCCTTCCGTCATGGCGCTCGTTCTGGCGCACGAAATAGGCGTGGTAGTCGGCGACGAACTTGCTCACCGCGGCGGCCACGTCGGCGGCGAAGCGCGCGCTATCCTCGGCGGCGGGCGGCGGCAGGAGCAGCGGATAGTTCTTGGTGCGGATCGTATGGTCCGGCGTCGCCACGCCCTCCTGGCTGTAGCGCGCGAGCTCGGCGCCGTTGACATAGGCGAGGATCGCCGGGTTACTCCGGAAATCGAGGATGAAGCGCTTATAGGCGCCGGCGATGGCGGGATCGGCAATGGCGCAGGCGCCGCGGATGATCGGCGCGATCGCCGCCGGCGCGGCCAGCGTCTTCGACAGGGGGCGCGGCGCGAAGACCGTACCGCTCCCGCCGGCGATGCGCTCCTCGGCGAGCGTGACCATGCCGATCATCCGTTCATAGGCCTCGCGCGCCGTCTCGCCGAAGGTGAAGATGCCGTGCTTCAAGAGGATCAGCCCCTCGACGGCGGGATCTTCCTCGTAGATTTCCGCCGCCTTCTTGGCGAGGGCGAAGCCCGGCATGATGTAGGGCACGAGCCCCATACTGCGGCCGTAGACGGCGCGGCAGATTTCGGCGCAGTCGGGCTGGTCGGCGAGGGCGAGCAGCGCGGTCGAATGCGTGTGGTCGATGAATTTATGCGGCAGGAAGGCGTGCAGCAGCGTCTCGACCGAGGGGTTGGGCGCACCGGCATCGATCAGATTGGTGCGCTGGAAATTGACCATATCCTCGTCGCTTAAGCTGTGCCGCGCGCGCAGGCGGCGTAAGGGGGCGAGGCGCACGGCGGGCAGGCCGGCAGGCTCGATCTCGGCCATGTCCCAGCCGCTGCCCTTGACGCAGAGCACCTCGACCTCCTCGCCGATGAGATCCTTGGCGATTGTCTTGACCGAGGTGTTGCCGCCGCCGTGGAGGACGAGACGCCTGTCGCGGCCGAGCAGCCGTGAGGTGTAGACGCGCAAGGCGACATCGCGATTGACGCCCTTCCCCTCATAGTGCCGGACGATGGTCTCGGCCGCGTCGTCGGACCACTGGCTCTGCATGGCGATCTCCGTTCAGCTACCGCTGCTTAGCATGGCAGGGCCGGACTGCTCAAAGGAGATATGAGGTGACGACGATGACGGTTCGAAGACCGAAACTCAGCCCGGCGTCTCGGCGTGGACGGCGCGCATACGTTCGCGGAAGCCGGCGAGGCGCGGATTCGGCACCGGCATTTCGGGCGGGAGAATGCCTGCCTGAAAACCGGCCTGAAGGGCCTCGGCACCCGCCTTGGTTCGCGCCGCCATTTGCTGGTTGCGCTCGACCATATCGGCAACCGCTTCCGGGGCGCCCCCTGCAGGGAAGTAGAGATGATTGACGACACGGCTGCGCAGATGCGTGCGCGGCACGATCTGATTGACGACGACGCCAAACCCGGCGGGCACCACCGCGAGCGGCGGAGCGAACGAGAATGGAAACGGGTTAAACGGATTAGAGAGATAGAGCTCGACCAGGGCCTTCCAGTTGCAATTGATGTCGGCGGCGAGCTCGCCGTGAAAGTTCCAGCGGTCGAGTGGGGCAATTTTGAGGGCGTCGAGCGAAGCCGCCGGCGATTCGGCCGTCGCGTCGGGATTGATGAAGACGAGGCCGCGCCATTCGGCGACGCCGAAACGCTGCAGGTGATGGTCGGGCGCGGCGGGGTCCGGCGGCGCAACCATCGGCGGCGCGGTGACGAAGGCGCCGGTGAAATCATAGGTCCAGCCGTGATAGCGGCAGCGCAGCAGCTTCGCCGTCCCGGCGCCATTGTCGAGCACCGGCAGATTCTGATGCCGGCAGGCGTTGCGGAAGGCGCCGAGCGTACCGGTCTCGTCACGCAGCGCGAAGACCGGCCAACCGGCGAGATTGGCGCAGATATAGGCGCCAGGCGCGACGAGCTGGTCGACGCGACCGGCCATCTGCCACTCGCGGGCGAAGAGCGTCCGCCGCTCCTGCGCGAAGGCGTCGGGGTCGGTGTACCAGTCGGCGGGGAGAGCGGCGGAGTCCATGGCCCGTATCCTTCGACTACACGGCTTCGCCGCTCCGCTCAGGATGAGGCGCGCTTTCCATCGGCTTCCCCACCTCGTCCTGAGCGTAGTCGAAGGACAGGCAACAGCCCTACTTCCCGATATGCTTCATGAAAGCGGCGATGCCGGCCTCGCAGACCATGGTGTCCTGCTCGCCGTTGCCGCCCGAGGCGGCGACGCTGCCGACGACCTGGCCGTCGACGCTGATCGGGAAACCGCCGACGAAGACGGTGAAGCGGCCCTCATGCTGGGTGAAGATGCCGAAGGCCTCCTCGCCGGGATAGGCGTTCTTGTAGTTGTGCGTCGGCTTGCGGTGGCCGGCGGCGGTGAAGGCCTTGTTCATGGCGATCTGCACGCTCGTCACCTTGCCGCCGTCGAGGCGGCGGAGCGCGATCGGATAGCCCGAAGCATCGGCGACGCAGAGCACCTCGGGACAGCCGATCTCCTCGGCCTTCTTCTGCGCCGCGTCGAGGATGAGATTGGCCTCGGCGAGGCTGAAGGTCTTGTAGGTGATCATTCGGCAGCTTGCGCTTGCGCACCCTGTTTTTGCGGGGCGGCGAGGAACTTGTTGTAGAGCCCGTCGAGATAGAGCCGGCGCATCTGCGTCGCCTCGCGTACCAGGCGGACGCAGCTCGTCCTGATCTCGTCGGTGGTGGCGTGGCGCTCGAGGATCTCGAAGCCGCGCTCGCCGTGCTCGGCATCGGCGACGATGTGGAGGCGGAAGAAGACGATCTCCTCCTCGAGGAAGCCGTATTTCTCGACCAGCGGCGGGGTGGTGCGGCTGTAGATCTGCGGCACCTGCGATTCGAGGCCGACGAGGAGCCCGGCCAGCGCCTCGACGGTCGGCCGGTGCGACTGGCGGAAGCACCAACTCTGCAGCCCCAGCGTCTCGGGCAGGAGCTCGCCGTTGAGCTGGGCGTCGACGACCTCCTGCCGGCTCATGCCGCAATGCTCGCCGAAATCGAGCAGGAGGTCGGTATGCTTCACCGCGGGGACCTGGTCGTCGCCGACGAAACCCTCCTCCTCCATGATGTTCTCGGTGAGGAAATGGCGGATATCGGCGTGCTCGCACTCGCCATAGACGGTGGCGAGCCATTGCGGGAAGAGGCTGACATAGTGGTAGTGCTGCTTCACCCATTCGCCGAGCAGGCGCTTGTTCAGCTTGCCGCTGACCCAGGCGTCGCTCCACGGATGGGTCTTCGAATGACGCTGCTGAATCGCCGCTTCGATCTGCTGCCGGAACTCGCTCTTCGCCATGTCCGTCCTCCCGAGCTGTCCAGCCGCAAGATTGTATACAAATTCCCCGTGAGTCAAGAATCCGCTGCTGTCGCGCCGCTCTCGGCGCGCAGGAAATCGTCGCCCGCCCGCATCACATGCCGCTCGGCGAGAAGCGCCGAGAGCGCCTCGTCGCCGGCGATCACCGCCTTGAGGATGGCCGCGTGCTCCTCCCAGGTCTCGCGCGCCCGCCAGGCGCCGAGGGGGGCGAAGACGGTGCTGGTGCGCAGGCGCAGCGAACGCATGAGATCGCCGAGCACGCGGTTGCTGCCGGCGGCGGCGAGCGCGTCGTGGAAGCGGGCGTTGAGATCGGGCAGCGCGTCGAGCGCGCCGGCGGCAGCTGCCGCGGTGCCCTGGCTCAGCACTTCGGACAGAAGGGCGATCACCTGGGGATCGCGGCGCCGCGCCGCGTGCCTGGCGTTGAGGCCCTCGAGCGTCGCCCGCACCTCGATCATCTCGCGCGCATCGGCGGCCGAGGGCGCCGCCACCGTGGCGCCGCGCCGCGCCGTCAGCGCCACCAGCCCCTCCGCGGCGAGCGAGCGCAAGGCCTCGCGCACCGGGTTGCGCGAGACGCCGAAATCCGCCGCCAGCCGATCCTCGACGAGGCGCTGGCCGGGCTTGTAGCGCCCGGCGAGGATGGCCTGACGGAGCTCGGCTGTGACGATTTCGCGAAGCGGCGATTCGATGCCCGGCGCCGCTCGCGGCCGCTCGGCCGCGCCGTCTATCGCCGTCAACCAGCTCGTCGGTCGCATGTCGGATCCTCTGGCAATCGGCTCTGGATTGTATACAGATTGCCCGATTCCGCCAAGCCGGCGGGCGGCTTGATCCACGTCAAGGCAGCACCCTATGGCCTCACGGATGATTGTTTCGCCGCGACACAGCGCCCCATGGAGATGTTAATGAGCCTCGACTACATTTCCGCCCGAAAGAAGGCCAAGACGATGGATTTTGAGGGTTTCTTCCGCGAGCGGCTCGACGGGCTGTGCGCCGAGGGGCGTTACCGGGTGTTCGCCGATCTCGAGCGGCTGGCTGGGCGGTTTCCCCGTGCGCTCGACCATCGCAGCGGCAAGGAGATCACCGTCTGGTGCTCGAACGACTATCTCGGCATGGGCCAGCACCCTGCTGTGCTGGCAGCGATGCAGGCGGCGGTGACGCGCTACGGCGCCGGTGCCGGCGGCACGCGCAACATCTCGGGCACCAGCCACGACCATGTCCTCCTCGAGCGCGAGCTCGCCGCGCTGCACGGCAAGGAAGCGGCGCTGCTCTTCACCTCGGGCTATGTCGCCAACGACACGGCGCTGGGGACGCTCGCCGGGCTGATGCCGGGCTGCATCGTCTATTCCGACGCGCTCAACCACGCCTCGATGATATCAGGCATCCGCAACAGCCGGGCCGAGAAGCAGATCTTCCGCCACAACGATCCCGCCGATCTCGAGCGCCTGCTGGCGGCGAGCGATCCCAGCCGGCCCAAGCTGGTGTGCTTCGAATCGGTCTATTCGATGGATGGCGACATCGCGGGATGGCGACATCGCGCCGATCGCCGAATTGTGCGACGTCGCCGAGCGCTACGGCGCGATGACCTATCTCGACGAGGTCCATGCCGTCGGGCTCTACGGCGCGCATGGCGGCGGCATCGCCGAGCGTGACGGCGTCATGGACCGGCTGACCGTCATCCAGGGCACGCTCGCCAAGGCATTCGGCGTCATGGGCGGCTATATTGCGGCGAGCGCGGCGCTCGTCGATTTCGTGCGCAGCTTCGCCCCCGGCTTCATCTTCACCAGCTCGCTGTCGCCAGTGCTGGCGTCCGGCGCCCTCGCCAGCATCCGCCATCTCAAGGCGAGCAACGCCGAGCGCGAGCGCCATCAGCAGCGCGCCGCCACGGTGAAGCGCCGCCTCGCCGATTCCGGCCTGCCGGTGATGCCGTCGGCCAGCCACATTGTGCCGGTGCCGATCGGCGACGCAAGGCTGTGCAAGGATGCGAGCGACGAGCTGCTGGCGCGCCACCAGATCTATGTCCAGCCGATCAACTACCCGACGGTGCCGCGCGGCACCGAGCGGCTGCGCCTGACGCCGACGCCGCTGCACAGCGACGCGGATATCGACCACCTCGTCGCCGCGCTGACCGATGTCTGGGGCCGGTTGATGCCGCGCAAGGTAGCGTGAGGCGTCCGCCCCGCGGTTGCGGATCGGTCCTGTCGATCCCATCTGAGAAACCATGAGCGATCCCATCCGCGACAACGCCGAGCGCAGCCGCTACGAGCTCGAGATCGACGGGCAGATCGTCTTCGCCAATTACCGGCGCCACGGCGCGACGCTATCCATCCTCCATGTCGAGGCGCCGCCGCCGCTGCGCGGCACCGGCGCCGCCGGACGGCTGATGCAGGGGATCGCCGAGATCGCCCGCGCGAGCGGCGCCAAGATCGTGCCGCTCTGCGGCTACGCCGCCGTCTGGCTGCGCCGCCACCGCGAGTACCGCGAGCTGGTCGCCTAACGGCGGGTTGACCCGCGCCATCTATTTCATTCACGGTCTTGAGATAGGCGATGAGGTCGGCGCGCTTGCTATCGCTCTTGTCGCCGGGAAAGCTCATGGTGGTGCCCTTGCGCGCCGGAAAAGGCGACAACGGCCAGCGAAGCGGCGGCGAGCAGAAGGCGGCGACACGCCATCGCGAACGACCGCCCCTAGGGCGCGTAGAGATGCTCGCCGCCGGTGACGAAGATCTCCGTCCCGGTGACATAGGCGGCCCCGTCGCCGCAGAGATAGAAGACGGTCGCGGCGACGTCCTCGGGCGTGCCGAGGCGGTGCAGCGGAATGCGCGGGATCAGCGTCTCGGTCTCGGGCGACAGCATGGCGGTGCGAATCTCGCCGGGCGCTACCGCGTTGACGCGCACGCCCTGTGGGCCGAACTCGACGGCGAGCTCGCGGGTGAGCGCCGAGAGCGCCGCCTTGGAGGTCGAATAGGCCGAGCCGGCGAAGGGGTGGATGGCATGGCCGGCGATCGAGGTGATGTTGACGATCGATCCCTTGCCCAGCGCCAGGGCATTGGCGAAGCCGCGCGCCAGCAGGAGCGGCGCGAAGAAATTGAGCTGGTAGACGCCGTACCAGCCGTCAATGTCGCCGTTGAGGCAGCCGAGACGCTCCTTGGTCGGCGCCTTCGGCGATACGCCCGCATTGTTGACCAGCGCATGCAGCGGCCCGCCATCGAGGAGCGCATTGGCCTCGGCGATGAAGCCGTCGAGTTCGCTGCGGTCGCCGAGATCGGCGGTGATGTGATGCGTCCAGTTGGGGTCGCGCTGGCATTCCACCGGCACCGCCTCGCGGGAGGTGGTGATGATGCGCCAGCCCGCCTCGCTGAAATGCCGTACGGTGGCGTGGCCGATGCCGCGGCTGGCACCGGTGAGGATGAGATTCTTGCGTGGATTGGCCATGACGCCAGATTACGCCACGACGGCGGGCCGGACCAGTACCAACGGAACGATTGAACGCGCTCGTCGCGGGGCCTAAGCTTGCCGTGTGGAACGGAAGGCG
>DATAQP010000103.1:0-7401 GCA_036264595.1 Allostellaceae bacterium | reverse complement strand
CGCTTCGTCGCCGGCTTCATCGGCTCGCCCGCGATGAACTTCCTGCCCTGCCGCATCGAAGAGAATGCCGGCGCCTTGTCGGTTCGCCTCAGCGACACGCTCGCCCTGCCGGTGCCGTCGTCACGCACCGCCTGCTATCGGCCGTATGCCCAGAAAGAGCTCGTCCTCGGCCTGCGGCCCGAGCACATCACCGAGGCGCGCCTTCATCGCGAGCCGGGAACCGCCGAGTTCAGCACGCCGATCGACGTCATCGAGCCGATGGGGATGGAGACGATGGTGTTTTTCTCGGTGAATGGCACCGAGATCTGCGCCCGCGTCAATCCGGCAGATGCCCAGCAGCCCGGCGAGACGATGCGCTTCACCGCGGATCTGCGCCACATGCACCTGATCGACCCGAGCACCAATCTTGTCATCGAGGTGCCGCCGGAGTCGCGCGGCGACGCCCAATCGAATGCCGCCGCCGCCCTGCGCCGCAGCGCCGGGTAGCCTAGTCAGGGAGCCAGTTTGCGATCGAGCCAGGCGGCGGCGAAATCGACGAGATCGCGCTGCCGCATGAGCCGGCTCTCGGCCGAACCGACGAAGCCGATCCGCGCCGCGCCGGTCTTCTCGTAATCGGCGCCGATCAGCGGAAAGAGGCGGCCGCGATCGTCATCGACCTCGGGGAACTCCTCCCACGCTACGCGCCCGTCGCGCTCGACCGGCATGCGGCGCAGCTTGCGACGACCATGCACGGCACGCGTCTCGGCGAGGTGGAGGGAGGAGTTGCGATCGTGGCCGACGCCGAGCAGCAAGATCCAGCCATCGCGCTCATAGAGCCGACCCATCGGCGTCTCGTCGCCGAGCGACCAGGCGAGCGAATGCCGCTCGACGAGATACTCGGCATGCCGCCCCCAGGCGGCGAGTGATGTCACCGGGTGATTGCTGCGCTTGACGTCGGGCCAGGTCCGGAATTGCTCGGCAATCTGGCCCATCAGGCGGGTCGGCGTGCGCGCCGCATCGAAGGGCAGCATGGTGTCGCGGATGACGGCGTGCCATTCCTGCGGGACCGGCGGGTCGCGCCATGTCGCCGGATCGGTCAGTCCGCCGGTGAAGGTCGGCATGACCAGCGTGCCGTCCGGGCCGAGTACATCCATCAGCGCGTGGATGACGGCAGGCGCCCCACCTACCACGAAACCCAACCGGGCGAGCGAGGCGTGGACGATGAGACTCATGCCGGGCGTCACGCCGAGCGCCGCGAGATCCCGGGCCAAGCCAGCCCGGCTGCGCGGGAGCGGCGTGCGGTCGATCAGGCCTTCCTTCTCCCCGTTGCTCATCGTCCTTCCTCGATCTGCCGCGGCCACGGATTGGCGCTTCCGCCAGTGTCCATTTCGCCATAATAAGGCGCCATGACGGAAGCTCGACCGAACGTTCTGCTCATCACACTCGACCAGTGGCGCGCCGATTGCCTCTCGGCGGTTGGTCATCCGTGCCTCAAGACGCCGCATCTCGACCGACTCGCGGCCGATGGCGTCCTCTTTCGCAGGCACTACACGCAAGCCTCGCCCTGCGGGCCGGCGCGGGCGTCGCTCCTCACCGGACTCTACGCCCATAACCATCGCTCGGTGCGCAACGGCGTGCCGCTCGACGACCGCCATACCAACCTCGCCCGCGAGGTGCGCAAGGCCGGCTACGATCCGATCTTGTTCGGCTATACCGACACGTCCGTCGATCCCCGGCTCTACCCGCCGGACGATCCGGCGCTCGAGACTTATGAAGGCGTGCTGCCCGGTTTCACGCCCGGCGTCGTCCTCTCGATGGAGCTCGGCCCGTGGCTCGCCGATCTCGCGCGCAAGGGCTACCCTCGCCCAGCAAAGCCGAAGGATATCTGGCTGCCGCGCGACAGCGAGGGCAGGCGGCCGGGACCGACTTTCGCGCCACCGTGCTATGCCGCGGCGGACAGCGAGAGCCGCTTCCTAACCGATGCGGCGCTAGCCCATCTTGAGAATTGCGCGGAAGGCTGGTTCGTCCATCTCTCTTATCTACGCCCGCATCCGCCCTTTATCGCCCCCGAGCCCTACAATGCGATGTACGATCCCGCCGATGTGCCGCCCTTTCGCCGCGCTGCTGATCGGACACGGGAAGCGGCGCAGCACCCCTGGCTCGCCTATCACCTCGCCAAGATTCACGCCGCACCGCTGCCCGAGCAGGAACGGCCACTATTCGGCTCGCTCGACGATGCCGCCCTGCGCCAGCTGCGGGCGACCTATTACGGCATGGTCAGCCAGGTCGATGACGAACTCGGGCGGCTGTTTGCCGCCCTGCGCAGGAGCAGCGTCGATGAGCGGACGTTGATCATCGTCACCACCGATCACGGCGAGCAGCTCGGCGATCACTGGATGCTCGGCAAGGACGGCTACTTCGACAGCGCCTTTCACATCCCGCTGATCGTGCGCGATCCGCGCACCCCGCAGGCAGCGCGCGGCCGACACATCGACGCCTTTACCGAGGCAGTCGACATCATGCCGACGGTCCTCGACTTCCTCGATCTTGAAGTCCCGCCCCAGCTCGACGGACGGTCGCTCGCGCCCTTTCTCGCCGGCGCGTCGCCGGCAGCATGGCGACGCGAAGTCCATTGGGAGTACGATTTTCGCGATTTGCGCGAGCTCGGCCCGGAAACTGCCCTCGGCCTCGATTCCGAGCAATGCAGCCTCACTGTGATCCGTGACGAGCGCTACAAATACGTCCATTTCGCCGGCTTGCCGCCGCTCTTCTTCGACCTCGTCCGCGATCCCGACGAGCTTGACGATCGCGCCGGCGAGCCCGCCTACCTGCCGCTTGTCCTCAACTATGCCCAAAAGCTGCTGTCGTGGCGCATGCGCCACGAGGAGCGGACGTTGAGCCATCTCCATCTCGGCCCCGGCGGTATGGTGACCCGTCTCCCCCGTTAAGGATTAACGACGAACAAGCCGCAATTGCAGGACGTTCCCCTTACCGTTGAGTGAAGTTTCTGTTGCGCAGATTCGCGCGATAGGGTGTTTATGGCGGGAATGGGGGTAAACATTGGGGACTGATCGCGGGTGTTTGGGTCCATCATTAGAGAACGGAGAGGGGTGGAACGCGATGAAGGTGCTGCTCCTTGCGGCCGGCGTCGGACGCCGTCTCGGCGATTCGATCCTCCCGGTCCCCAAAGCGCTGCTGCGCTTCGGTGAGAAATCCCTCCTCCAACGTCACATCGAGATCCTGCATTCCTTCTCGATCACCGATGTCACGATCACCGTCGGCCACCTCGCCGATACGATCCGCGACGAGATCGCCCGTCTGGGCTTGAGCGACCAGGTGCGCACCATTACCAATCCACGCTACCGCGAGGGCAGCGTCGTGTCGCTGTGGATCGGGCGCGACGTGCTGACCAGCGGCGAGCCAGTCGTGCTGATGGATGCCGACGTGCTCTACGATGCCAGGCTGATGGCGCAGCTGCTGACGGGCGATCCCGCCAATTGCTTCCTGCTCGACCGAGCCATCGCGCCCGGCGACGAGCCGGTCAAGCTGTGCATCCGCGATGGCCGGATCGTCGATTTCCACAAGCGGCCTCAGGTCGAGCATGACTGGCACGGCGAATCGGTCGGCTTCTTTCGCCTGACACCGCCGGTCGCCGCCGAGCTCGCCGCGCGCGCCGAGGCCTATGTCAGGGACGGACGGGCGCAATTCGAATATGAAGAGCCGATGCGCGACATGGTGCTCGCCGCCGCGCCCGACACGTTCGGCTTTGCCGAGGTGACCGGCCTGCCATGGACCGAGATCGATTTCGCCGAGGACGTGAGGCGGGCCCAGACGGTAATCTTCCCTGATTTGATCGACATCGCGGCGCCGTCCGCCCTCGCCGCCGGAGCCGTCGGACGATGACTCTCTCGGCGGAACAATGCGCGCTCTTCGCGCGCGACGGCTACATCGTGGTCCCCGGCATGTTCGACGCGTCGGGGGTCGCCGACCTGACGCGCTGGACGAGCGAGCTGCTCGAGGCGCCGGAAGTGCCCGGCCGCCACATGGTCTATGGCGAGAAGAGCCTGCGCGACCAGACGACTCGGCTGGTGCAGCGCATCGAGAATTTCTGCCCCTTTCACGAAGGGTTCGACGGTCTCCTCAACGGCAGGCTGCTCGACGACACCGCCCAGCTCTTCGGCGAGAAGGCCGTCATGTTCAAGGACAAGATCAACTTCAAGCTGCCCGGCGGCGACGGCTTCAAGCCGCATCAGGACCAGCAGGCCGGCTGGACCGTCTATACCTCGCTGTTCATCACCGTGATGGTGGCGGTCGACGACACCACCGCCGAGAATGGCTGCCTCGAGATCGCAGCGGGCCAGCACCGGCGCGGCATGCTGGGCCCCGAATGGAAGCCGCTGACGGCGGAGGACATGGAAGGCTTTGAGCTGAAGCCGCTGTCGACGCGCGCCGGCGACGTCGTCTTCTTCGACAGCTATGTGCCGCACGGCTCGCAACCGAACCTCTCCGGCGGCCCGCGCCGCGTCCTCTACGTCACCTACAATCGGGCTAGCGAGGGCGATCATCGCGCGCATTACTTCGCCGAGAAGCGGCGCAACTTCCCGCCCGACGTCGAGCGCGAGCCCGGTAAGAACTATGTCTTCCGCGTCTAAGCCGCAGGACGAGGGCGCCCTCGCCGGAGCGGCGGCGGCGCCCGTCGGCGACGCCGGGCACCGCTCGTGGACCCACCGTCTCGCCCGTATCGCGGTCCGCCCGCTGCTCGGCACCTGGGTCACGCCCAATCACCTGACGACGGCGCGGCTCGTCACCGGCCTCGCCGCCTGCGCCCTCTTCGTCATCGGCGACTACGCCGCCGATGTCTGGGCCGGCGTCCTCTGGGTCGTCTCGGCCTTCCTCGACCGCGCCGACGGCGAGCTCGCCCGCATCGGCGGCAAGACGACGCCATGGGGTCATGCCTACGATTATGCCTGCGACACGCTGGTCAACGCGCTGTTCTTCCTTTCCATCGGCATCGGGCTGCGCCACGGCGCGCTCGGCAACTACGCGATCGCCCTCGGCGTGCTGGCGGGCGGCGGCATCATCGTCAGCAACATCCTGTCGGAAGCCTTCGAGAAGCGCCTCGCCTCGGGCACGCGCATCTATGCCGGCGGCGGCGGCTTCGATTTTGACGATCTGCTCTATCTCCTCGGCCCGGCCGCCTGGCTCGGCTGGCTGGCGCCGATGCTGATCGGCGCCAGCTTCGGCGCGCCGCTCATGGCGATCATCTCGGCGGTGAAGTTGCGGCAGCTCATCCGCCAAGGCGCGACGAAGCCGAGCTGACGCCGCCTTCACGCCGCCCCCCTTACGCCGCGCTCCTTCACGCCGCCTTGGCGCGGCCGCATTGCGTCACCTCCATCTCGGCGAGAGTCGCCTTCACCGCCGCCAGCGCGCCGCGCATCGCGGCCTCGTGAAGCTGGCCGATGCAGCCGATGCGAAAGCTGTCGGCGACGGTGAGCTTGCCGGGATAGATGACATAGCCCTTGTCGCGGAGCCCGTCATAGAAGGTCTCGAAGCGGAAGCGCTTATCGGCCGGCATGTGGAAGGTGACAATGATCGGCGCCTGCAGCGCATCGGGCAGCAGCGTCTCGAAGCCGAGCTGGCGCATGCCGTCGACGAGGATCTTGCGGTTGGCGCGGTAGCGCGCACCACGCCCGGCGACGCCGCCCTCCGCCGCATGCGCGTCGAGCGCCGCGCCGAGCGCCGCGATGACATGGGTCGGCGGGGTGAAACGCCACTGCGCCGTCTTCTCCATCGCCTGGAACTGGTCGAGGAGGTCGAAGCTCAGCACCGGCGCATTGCCCGCGCAGGCTTCGAGCGCCGTCCGGCGGGCGATGACGAAGGCCATGCCCGGCACGCCCTCGAGGCATTTATTCGCCGAGGCCGCCAGCGCGTCGAATGGGATTTGCCGCGCGTCGACCGGCAGCGCGCCGAAGCCGCTCATGCTGTCGACGAGCAGCCGCCTGCCGCGCCCGGCGACCACAGCGGCGATCTCGGCGAGCGGGTTGAGGATGCCCGAGGTCGTCTCGCAATGGACCACGGCGACATGGCTGATCGCCTTATCGCCGGCGAGCAGCGCGTCGACGCGCGCGGGATCGGGCGGCGTGTCCTCGGCGGTCTCGTAGGTCGCATGGGCGCGGCCCATGGCGCGGCACATGCGCGCCATGCGATGCCCATAGGCGCCGTTGATGACGATCAAAAGCTTGCCGTCGCGCGGCACGAAAGTGCCGAGCATCGCCTCGACCGCGAAGGTGCCGCTGCCCTGCAGCGGAACGCAGACATGGCTCCCCTCCCCGTGCGCCAGCGCGACCAGCCGCTCGCGGATGAGACGGTTGAGGGCGATGAAGGCGCCGTCGCGCGAGCCCCAGTCGCGCAGCATCGCCTCGCGCGTCGCCGGCGCGGTGGTCAGCGGGCCCGGGGTGAGGAGAAAGGGGGTTTTCGGCGCGGTCATGAGTTAGGTTTCCTCCGCTTGTGCTGTCTGCCGCCTTTGGCCGGCGGGGCTAAAAAACGCCAGCTTCATGCCCCGCGCCTGTAAACAACAGGAAAATAACAGGCAGCCGAGTGTGTGGTTGGGTTGGCGACTCTCCTGATAAGAGAAATTTCGCCGCCGGCATTCTGCCGCTACCCCTGCCTCCGAGACCGCGCTTAAAGTTATTCGCACGGCACTTTTCCTGATAAATCCAATACGGAACTAAAATATCCTATTCGGAATTCTTTGTCAAGTACAAAATGGATATCACAATCGGCCGACGTGCCTTGCGGAGGCGATATCTGTGGTGACTTATGCCATATGGCCTTCCACGCTATAAAAAGCCGGAATATGAAGGCCGAGCTTCTCTTTGCCACCTGCATTTCCCGGAAACCGAGACGAGCTCCGCACATCCGACCAGAAATCCGCCATCAATTGGACGTGCAGGAAAGACACCGCCGGCGTGGATCTCGCAGCCGAGCCGGATAAGTCAAGCGTAACCCACCCAGCTGCCCCAGGTGCAAGCCGCGCAACTACGAGGAGGTAAGGCCCTGGCGTGAGGGCTCTGCACGATTGTAAGTAGCATCGAGCCGCCGCTACTCTTCGGCAAATCGATCGACCAGCATGTCGAGGAACAACCGTACCTTGGCGCTCAACTGGCGCCGATGCGGGTAGAGCGCGACGATCTCCATCTCCGGTCTCCCGTATTCCGTCAGCAGCGGCACCAGCGCTCCGGAAGCGAGGAGATCGGAGACGATATAGGGAGGGCACATCCATAATCCGAGGCCGGCAACAGCCGCCGCACGCATCGCGGCGATGCTGGTGGTGACCATGTTGCCCGAGACGCGGACGACCGCCAGATCGCCGATCGGGTCAATGAAGTGATACTCGGCGCCAAAGATCGAGTAGGTGTAGAG
>DATAQP010000097.1:0-3253 GCA_036264595.1 Allostellaceae bacterium | reverse complement strand
CGCCCCTACAGATAGCTCCTAGGGGCGCCGACGACGACCATGATCGCCTTCATCATCCGCCGTCTGCTGCAATCGGTCGCCGTCATGCTGACGGTCGCCTTCATTGCCTTCGCGCTGTTCAATTTCGTCGGCGATCCGATCAACAACATGGTCGGCCAGGACACGACGCAGCAGGACCGCGACAAGCTGCGTGAGGCTCTCGGCCTCAACGATCCCTTCGTCGTCCAGTTCGCCCGCTTCGTCGGGCGTGCCGCGCAGGGCAATTTCGGCCTCTCCTATCAATATGCGCGGCCGGTCTCCGAGCTCATCGTCGAGCGCCTGCCGGCCACGCTCGAGCTCAGTTTCGTCGCCGCCGGCTTCGCCCTGCTGCTCGGCATTCCGATGGGCATCTATACCGGCCTCCATCGCCGTTCCTGGCTGTCGCAGCTCTTCCTCACCGTCTCGCTGATCGGCATCTCGCTGCCGACCTTTCTCATCGGCATTCTTCTCATCCTCGTCTTCGCCGTGGTGCTCGGCTGGCTGCCCTCCTTCGGGCGCGGCGAGACGGTGGCGATCGGTTGGTGGACGACCGGTTTCCTCACCGTCGACGGGCTCAAGGCGCTGATCATGCCGGCGATCACCCTCGGCCTCTTCCAGATGACGCTGATCATGCGTCTGGTGCGTGCCGAGATGCTCGAAGTGCTGCGCACCGACTACATCAAATTCGCGCGCGCCCGCGGCCTCTCCGATCGCGCCATCAATTTCGGCCATGCGCTGAAGAACACGCTGGTGCCGGTCATCACCATCACCGGGCTGCAGATCGGCGCCATCATCGCCTTCGCCATCATCACCGAGACGGTCTTCCAGTGGCCCGGCATGGGACTGCTCATCATCCAGGCGATCAGCTTTGCCGACATCCCTGTCATGTCCGCCTATCTCGTGTTGATCGCCTTTTTCTTCGTGCTCATCAATCTCGTCGTCGATCTGCTCTACTATGCTGTCGATCCCAGGCTGCGCATCGACCGCGCGGCGTCGGGGGGACACGGTGTCTGATCCCCTGCCGGCCGTGGCCGGCAAAGCGACGGGGCCGGCCGTGGCCGGCAAAGCGACGGGGGCGGCCGTGGCCGGCAAAGCGAGGGGGCCGGCCGCCTCGGATTCAGCTGGGCGCCCGCTGCTCGAGGTCGAGGATCTGCGCATCGCCTTCGCGGGGCGGCGCGGAACCATCACTGCGGTCGACGGCATCTCGTTCTCGATCGGCGAGGGGGAAGTGCTCGGCGTCGTCGGCGAATCCGGCGCCGGCAAGTCGCTGACCGGCGCCGCCATCATCGGCCTGCTCGAGCCGCCCGGCCATGTCGCCGGCGGGCGCATCCTGTTCGACGGCAAGCGCATCGACAACCTGCCGCCGGCGGCGCTCCGCCGCATCCGCGGTAAGGAGATCGGCGCGATCTTCCAGGATCCGCTGACCAGCCTCAACCCGCTCTACACGGTCGGCCGCCAGCTGGTCGAGACGATTCAGACCCATCTCGATCTCGACGCCGCCGCTTCGCGCCGGCGCGCGCTCGATCTCCTCAAGGAGGTCGGCATCCCGGGCGCCGAGCACCGTATCGACCACTATCCGCACCAATTCTCCGGCGGTATGCGGCAGCGCGTGGTCATCGCCCTGGCGCTCTGCGCCAATCCGCGCCTGATCATCGCCGACGAGCCGACGACGGCGCTCGACGTCTCGATCCAGGCGCAGATCATCGCCTTGCTCAAGCGCTTGTGCCGCGACCACCGCACCGCGGTCATGCTGGTGACGCACGATATGGGCGTCATCGCCGAGACCGCCGACCGCGTCGCCGTCATGTATGCCGGCCGCATTGCCGAAATCGGGCCGGTGCGCCAGATCGTTCAGCAGCCGCAGCATCCCTACACGGTCGGGCTGATGGGCTCGATTCCGGCGATCGGCACGGTGCGCGACCGGCTGGCGCAGATCGACGGCGCGATGCCGCGGCCGGGCGCAGTGCCGGCAGGCTGCGCCTTCAATCCGCGCTGCCGCCATAGCTTCGACCGCTGTCTCGTCGAGCGGCCGGAGCTGCTGCCGTCGGGCGCCAGCCGCTCGGCCTGCTGGCTGCACGCCGCGCAGCCGGCGGATCGCGAGGCGGTGTCGCATGGCTGATTCGGCGACGCCGCTGCTCCGCCTCGACGACCTCGCGCGCTGGTTCGAGGTCTCGCCGCCGTTCCTAGAGCGCGTCATCGAGCGGCGCGAGCGACGCTGGCTCAAGGCGGTCGACGGCATCAGCTTCGCGATCAAGCGCGGCGAGACCTTCTCGCTGGTCGGCGAATCCGGCTGCGGCAAATCGACCGTCGCCCGCGTCGTCGTCGGCCTCTACGAGCCGACGCGCGGCAGCGTCGAGTTCGACGGGGTGAACATCGCCGATCCCGCCTCGCGCGAGGACAAGATCCGCCGCCGCATGCAGATGATCTTCCAGGATCCCTTCGCCAGCCTCAACCCACGCTGGCGCGTGCGCGACATCATCGCCGAGCCGATTCGCGCCCATGGGCTGGCGGCGAGCCGGGCGGCGATCCGCGCCCGCGTCGACGAGCTGCTGATGCAGGTCAAGCTCACGCCGCTCGACGGTGAGAAATATCCCCACGAATTCTCCGGCGGCCAGCGTCAGCGCATCTCGATCGCGCGGGCGCTCGCCTCCAATCCGCAATTCCTCGTCTGCGACGAGCCGACCTCGGCGCTCGACGTCTCGGTGCAGGCGCAGATCCTCAACCTGATGAAGGATCTCCAGCGCGAGCTCGGCCTGACCTATCTCTTCATCTCGCACAATTTGGCGGTCGTCTATCACATCTCGGACCGCGTCGGCGTCATGTATCTCGGGCGACTCGTCGAGGTCGCCGATGCAGCCTCGCTCTTCGCCTCGCCGCAGCACCCCTATACGCGATTGCTGCTCGAGACGATTCCCGACATGGCGATGACGGGCCGCCGCCGAGAGCCGGTCGCCGGCGAGGTGCCGAGCCCGCTCGACCCGCCGCAAGGCTGCGCTTTCCACCCGCGCTGCCCCTTCGCCAACGAGCGCTGCCGCGGCGAGCGGCCGGCGCTGCGCGCGCATGAGGGCGCCCTCGTCGCCTGCCACGCCGTCGAGGAGAGCCGTCTGCCGCCGCCCGCGCCGCTGGTGCCGGCAGCGATCGCAGGTCATCGCATCGCGACCGTCTAGGACGTACGACAAAGGACGACAACCATGCCCATCATCAACCGGATTGCCGATTTCCATCCCGACCTGAC
>DATAQP010000051.1:0-18658 GCA_036264595.1 Allostellaceae bacterium | reverse complement strand
CTTCTATTCCTACGCCTATCCGCAGCCGGCCGGCTTCGCGGCGGCATCGGTCCAACCGAGCGGCGCCTATTGGGATGAAGGGTTCGGCGAGTTTCTCCTGCCCTACGACGTGATGCGCCAGGACGAGGCACCCGACGATCGGCTGCTCGAATTCCTCGACAGCACATACGAAGCCGCCGCCGATCTCGGAGAGTGGGATCGCGCCGCGCTGGAGCGTCGCGCTGCCCGCTAGAAATGCGGCTCAGGCCTCGGCGAGCCAGATCGGCTGCTTGAGAAGAAGCAGCATGGCGGCGTGGGCGGCGAGTTCCTCCGCCGAGGCGGCGTGCGGCCGTGCCGGACGGATCGGCCGCGTGATGGCGACGGTGCCGTCGGCGAGGGCGCCGACGTCGACGAAGTCGAGGCCGGGCTGGCGGCCACCGATGAGCTCGAGATAGACGGCGGCGAGCAATTCGCAGTCGAGCAGAGCGCCATGCTTGGTGCGCGCCGAGAGGTCGATGGCGAAGCGCCGGCACAGCGCGTCGAGGCTGGCCTGCGCGCCGGGGAAGCGCCTTCGGGCCAGCGCGAGCGTATCCTCGACGGCGCAGCGCAGCGGCTCCTTGCCGAGACGGCGCAGCTCCGCGTTTAGGAAGCGGAGATCGAACTCGGCGTTGTGGATGATCAGCGTGCCGTCGCCGATGAAGTCGAGAAACTCGTCGACATGCGCGGCGAAGGGCGGATGGCTGGCGAGGAACTCGGCGGAGAGCCCGTGCACCGCATAGGCGTCTTCCGGCATGTCGCGCTCGGGATTGACGTGGCGATGGAAGGTTCGCCCGGTCGGCATGTGATTGACCAGTTCGACGCAGCCGATCTCGACGATGCGATGCCCGTCATTGGGATCAAGACCCGTCGTCTCGGTGTCGAGCACGATCTCGCGCACGTCGTCTCCGTCCTATCGCAAATCGTCGATGCGAAGTGCTTGCCACTCTGACGATCTCGGCGAGTCGGCGCAAGGTCTCGCGGCGGCCGAGCCCGGTCGGGACGACGAAATCGGCGCGAAGCCGCTTCTCGGTATCGGGCATCTGCTTGGCGAGGATGGCGGCGAGGCGTGTCGCGCTCATGCCCTTCCGCCGCAACACGCGGGCGCGCTGCAGGAAAGCGGGCGCGCTGACCACGACGATGGCATCGCAGCGCGCCTCGCCGCCGGTCTCGAGGAGCAGCGGGATGTCGAGCACGACGAGCGGTGCACGCTGCGCCCGCATGCGGCGGAGGAAACGCGCGGCCTCGGCGCGCACCATCGGATGCAGAATGCTTTCGAGACGGCGCAGCGCCGCCGCATCGCCGAAGACGCGGCGGCCGAGCGACGCGCGGTCGATGCCGTTGGGGCCTTCAGTGCCGGGGAAGGCGGCGGCGACCCGGGCGACCGCCGCGCCGTTGCGGCCGAGCAGCCGGTGCACGGCGGCATCGGAATCGTGCACCGGAACGCCGAGCCGGCGCAGCATGGCGGCGGCCGTGCTCTTTCCCATGCCGATCGAGCCGGTGAGGCCGAGAACGACCATCGCTCAGGACATCGTCGCCAGCACGGCGTCGCGCAGCGCCGGCGTCACCGCCGGCACGACGCCGAACCAGGCGGCGAATCCCGGCTGCGCCTGGTGGAGCAGCATGCCGAGCCCATCGACCGTCGGATTGCCGCGGCTGCGCGCTGCGGCGAGAAACGGCGTCTCGAGCGGAATGTAGACCACGTCGTTGACCAGCGCGTCGCGCGGCAGGCGATCGAGATCGAGGTCGAGCGCCTCCTCGCCTTCCATACCCTGGCTCGTCGTGTTGACGAGGAGCGCCGCGCCGGCAAGCGCTTCGCCGCGCTCGTCCCAGGCGACCGGCACGATGCGCGGCCCGAACTCCGCCGCCAGCGCTGCGGCGCGGCCGGCGGTGCGGTTGACGATGCGGAGCTCCGGCGCGCCGTCATCGAGCAGCGCGACGACGATCGCGCGGGCCGCGCCGCCGGCGCCGATCAGCACGGCGGCGCCGCGCCGCGCCGACCAGCCGGGCTCGCCGTCGCGCAGATTGGCGAGAAAGCCATAGCCGTCGGTATTGCGCCCCTCGAGCGCGCCGTCCGCGCCGACGATGATCGTGTTGACCGCGCCGATCCGCGCGGCGACGGAATCGACGCGATCAACCAGTGCGACGGCGGGCTCCTTGTGCGGGAGGGTGAGGTTGCAGCCGGCGAAGCCGAGCACCGGCAGCGCGCGCAGCGCCACGCCGAGATCCGCCGGCCGCACCGCCATCGGCACATAGGCGCCGTCGATGCGGTGCTGCGCCAGCCACCAGCCGTGCAGTGCCGGCGAGCGAGAATGGGCGATTGGCCAGCCCATCACCCCGGCCTTGCGCGCCGTGCCGGTCAGGCTCATTGCGCGACGATTCCGTGGCCGCGCAGGAAATCGAGCAGCGGCAGCAGCGGCAGTCCGAGGATCGAGAAATAGCCGCCCTCGATTTGGGCGAACAGCTGCACGCCGAGACCTTCAAGATGATAGGCACCGACAGCGCCGAGCACGGCATCGCCGACGGCGGCAAGGTAGTCCTCGAGAAAGGTGTCGCTGAAATTCCGCATAGTCAGGGTAGAGCGGTCGATGACATGCCAGAGCCGCTCGCCGTCGCGCACTACGCAGAGCGCGGATATCAGCTCGTGACGCTTGCCGCGCAGGGTGATGAGCTGCGCGCGCGCCGCGGCGCGATCGGCGGGTTTGTCAAACCAGCTGCCGTCGCAGACCAGCATCTGGTCGGCGCCGATGATCAGGCTGCCGGGATGTTTGCGCGCAACGCGCGCGGCCTTCGCCTCAGCGAGGGCGATGGCGCATTCCGCGGCGGGGCGCCGATCGGCACGAAACGCCGCCTTGATCTCGTCCTCGTCGATCGCCGCCGGTGTCGCGGCAAAGGCGATTCCCGCATGGCGCAGCAGATTGCCGCGCGCAGTGCTAGCTGAGGCGAGGATGAGCGGCGGCATGCTCACGTCTCCTCGCCGTGCCGGCGAGCCAGCAGTTTGAGAATAGCCGCCGCCGTCTCCTCGATCGAGCGGCGCGACACGTCGATCACCGGCCAGTGATTCTGCGCGAAGATGCGCCGCGCCTGAGCGACCTCGCTGCGTACCGCCTCGATATCGGTGTAATCGGTCGCCTCGTCCTGATGCAGCATGCTGAGCCGGTTGCGACGCACCTGGATGAGGCGCTCGGGATCGTTGGTCAGGCCGACGATGAGCGGCCGGGTCGCCGCCTCGAGCTCGGGCGGCAGGGAGACGCCGGGAACGATCGGGATGTTCGCCGCCTTGATGCCGCGATTGGCGAGGTAGATGCAGGTCGGCGTCTTCGAGGTACGCGAGACGCCGACGAGAACGACGTCGGCATCGTTGATGCCCCAGCTCGACTGTCCGTCATCGTGGTTGAGGGCGAAGGTCATCGCATCGATGCGGGCGAAATACTCGTTGTCGAGGAGATGCTGCTGCCCCGGCAGGCCGCGGCTCTGTCGGCCGAGATGGCTGGTCAGCGCGCCGATCACCGGGTCGAGCACCGGAATGATTGGCACGCCGAGCTTTCGGCAGCCATCCTGCAGCGCCGCGCGCAGAATCTCGCTGACCAGGGTGAAGAGGACGACGCCGGGATTGGCCTCGACGCCTGTTATGACGCGATCGATCTGCGCCTTGGTGCGCACCATTGACCAGATATGCTCGATCGCCTCGGCATCCTCGAACTGCACGAGGCAGGCGCGAGCAACCGAGTGCACCGTGTCACCAGTCGAGTCCGAAACCAGATGAAGATGGAAGCGAGTCAATCCACAGCCCCCTGTGCAGCGATGGCTGCGGAGGCGTGGATAATCCTGCCCGCCCCGCCCGATCGCGCAAACGATACACGCTCGCTACCCCCGTCGGGCATCGTTGGACTCTTTGGGAGTACCTCATACAGAGCTGTGTGCAGGATGTACCGTATCACCGAATCCTCAACTTATCCCCGCCATTCAGCCTTTTCCGCATCGCCGGGAGACGAGGCGATGGCTCGGTTATCTCGCTCTTACCCTAAGCTTGCGCACAGCGCGGCGCAATTCACCGTGCACGCTACCCCCGGATGAGGATAAGTTCGCTGCAGCGGGGATCCCCACGACTCACCGCACCAACTACCACCTCTCTCCTAAGTCTTATAATAAAAGAAAGAGGTAGTCGGTACGGGGTGAAAGGACGCGAGACGGTGCCGCAGGACGCGATCTCGACCAAGACGATGTTGCGCAGCCTGGCAGGCGGTGTCGCCGCACGGCCGCCGGTCTGGCTGATGCGTCAGGCCGGGCGCTATTTGCCGGAATACCGCAAGGTGAGGGCGGGGGTACCGAGCTTCCTCGACCTCTGCTACACGCCGGAGCTCGCCGTCGAGGTCACCTTGCAGCCGATCCGCCGCTACGCGCTCGATGCGGCGATCCTCTTCTCCGACATCCTCGTCGTGCCCGATGCGCTTGGCCAGGACGTAGCGTTTCGTGAAGGCGAGGGTCCGGTGCTTGCGCCGATCCGCAACGATGCCGACGTCGCGCGGCTGCGCCCGGATGGCATCCATGAGCGGCTGGCGCCCGTCTACGAGACTGTCCGCCGTCTCGCCGCCGCGCTGCCGAAGGAAGTCGCCCTCATCGGCTTCGCCGGCGCGCCGTGGACGGTGGCGACCTACATGGTCGAGGGCGGCACCAGCCGGAACTTCCACAACGTCCAGCTCTGGGCCTATCGCGATCCTGAAGGTTTCGGCAAGTTGATCGATTGCCTGGTCGCGGCAACGATCGAGTATCTTTCGGCACAGATCGCCGCCGGCGTCGAGATCGTACAGCTTTTCGATTCCTGGGCCGGGGTACTGCCGGAACCTGCTTTCGAGCGCTGGGTCGTGGCGCCGACAGCGCGTATCGTATCGACGCTGCGCCAGCGTCACCCGGCGGTGCCGATCATTGGCTTTCCGCGCGGCGCCGGACTGCTCTACCCGCGTTATTTCGCGGCGACTGACGTCAACGCGGTCAGCCTCGACGCCACGGTGCCGCTCAGCTTCGCGCGCGACACGCTGCAGAGGATCGGCACGGTGCAGGGCAATCTCGATCCGCTTCTGCTGGTCGGCGGCGGCAGCGCGATGATAGCGGCGATAAAAGACATTCTCGCCGCGCTGGATCAGGGTCCCTTCGTCTTCAATCTCGGCCACGGCATCGTGCCGGAGACGCCGCCCGAGCATGTTGCCGAACTTGTCGCCGTGTTGCGCGGCACCTAGCGTGGCGCTATGAGCCGCATTGCTGTCGTCCTCTTCAATCTCGGCGGGCCGGACCGGCCGCAATCGGTCCGCCCGTTTCTCTTCAACCTGTTCAACGACCGCGCCATCATCGCGCTGCCACAGCCTTTCCGCTGGCTGCTCGCCCGGCTGATCTCGGGCCGCCGCGCGGCGACCGCGCGCGCGATCTATGACCAGATGGGTGGCGGATCGCCGCTGCTCGCCAATACCGAGGCGCAGGCGCGCGCACTCGAGGCAGCGCTCGGTCCTGGCCATCGCTGCTTTGTCGCCATGCGCTATTGGCACCCGCTCAGCGAGGCGGCTTCGCGCGACGTCGCGGCGTGGAATCCCGATCGCGTCGTGCTGCTGCCGCTCTATCCGCAATATTCGACGACGACGACGGCGTCGTCGCTGACCGCCTGGCATGCGGCTGCACGGCGCACCGGGCTGCGCGCGCCGGCGGCGGCGATCTGCTGCTATCCGCGCGCGCCCGGCTTAATCGCGGCGATGGAAGCGCTGATCCGCGAGACGCTGGCACAGCTTCCCGCCGGCACGCCCTATCGCATGCTGTTCTCGGCGCATGGCCTGCCGAAGAAGATCGTGCGCAGCGGCGATCCCTATCAGTGCCAGATCGAGGCGACGGTCGGCGCGCTGCGCGCCGCGCTGGATCTGCCCGAGCTCGATTCCGTGATCTGCTATCAAAGCCGCGTCGGGCCGCTCGAATGGATCGGGCCGGCGACCGATGCCGAGATTGCCCGCGCCGGCACGGCCGGGCTGGCGGTGATCGTCGTGCCGATCGCCTTCGTCTCCGAGCATTCGGAGACGCTGGTCGAGCTCGGCATCGAGTATCGCCACCTCGCCGAGCGCAGCGGCGCGCCGGCCTATCATGTCGTTCCGACGGCTGGGGTGCATGCGGCCTTCATCGCCGGTCTCGCCGACCTCGTACGCAACGCGAGCGGCAGCGGCTTGCGCTGCGGCGAAGGGACACGGTTCTGCCCCGACGGCCTCCTGCGCTGCCCGCTTGCTACCGCGACACAGGCGGCGTGATGGGCTGGCTGGTCGCCGCCTATCCCTGGATCAAGGCGTTCCACCTCGTCAGCGTCATCGCCTGGATGGCCGGGCTGCTCTATCTGCCGCGCCTCTTCGTCTATCACGCCGGCGAGAAGCCGGGATCGCCGACCGCGGAGACCTTCAAGGTCATGGAGCGCAGGTTGCTGCAGGCGATCATGAACCCGGCGATGATCGCGGTCTTCATCTTCGGCGCGCTGCTTCTGCTGACGCCGGGCGTCGTCGATTGGACGAGCGGCTGGATTTACGCCAAGCTCGTCCTCGTCGTTGGCCTCGCCACGCTCCATCACGCCATGGCGCTGTGGCAAAAGGATTTCGCCGCCGACCGCAACACCCGCCCGGCGCGTTTCTACCGCATGGTCAACGAAGTGCCGACGGTGCTTATGATCGCCATCGTCATCCTGGTCATCGTCAAGCCGTTCTGAGGGTTAACGGGCAGGCCGGGCGACAGGCGGCAGAGCGATGGCGTTTGACAGGGCAATCGATTTTAGCTAAGGGTGGTGTCGCCGCAAGTGCCGGCGTTCCATACGTCTTTACAGACATTCAATAGAGCGTGTTTCGCTTGGCCCCGTGCCGGCGGTCGCTCAGCCCCCATCCAGCCCGCAAATCAAGCGGGCATCTCTCCCCTCGGACTCCGACGCGAAATAGAAATGAACCTCCAGGAATTGAAGCGGAAAACCCCTGCCGAGCTGCTCACTTTTGCCGAGGAGTTGCAGATCGAGAACGCGTCCTCGCTGCGCAAGCAGGACATGATGTTCGCAATCCTGAAGCAGCTCGCGGAGAACGATGTCGCGATCTTCGGCGACGGCGTGCTCGAGATCCTCTCGGACGGGTTCGGCTTCCTGCGCTCTCCCGAGGCGAACTACCTGCCGGGGCCCGACGACATCTATGTCAGCCCGAGCCAGGTCCGCCGCTTCGGCCTCAGGACCGGCGACACGGTCGAGGGGCAGATTCGCTCGCCCAAGGACGGCGAGCGCTATTTCGCCATGCTCAAGGTCAACGAGATCAATTTCGACGAGCCGGAGAAGCTGCGTCACCGCATCAATTTCGATAATCTGACGCCGCTCTATCCCGACGAGAAGATCAATCTCGAGCTCGCCGATTCGACCAAGAAGGATCTGACCACCAGGGTCATCGATCTGATCACGCCGCTCGGCAAGGGCCAGCGCGCCCTCATCGTCTCGCCGCCGCGCACCGGCAAGACGGTGATGCTGCAGAACATCGCCCATGCCATCGCCGCCAACCATCCCGAGATCTATCTCATCGTGCTGCTGATCGACGAGCGGCCTGAGGAGGTCACCGACATGGCACGCTCGGTCAAGGGCGAGGTCATCTCCTCGACCTTCGACGAGCCGGCGGTGCGCCACGTCCAAGTCGCCGAGATGGTGATCGAGAAGGCGAAGCGCCTGGTCGAGCACAAGCGCGACGTCGTCATCCTCCTCGATTCGATTACCCGCCTCGCGCGCGCCTACAACACCGTCGTGCCGTCCTCGGGCAAGGTGCTGACCGGCGGCGTCGACGCCAACGCGCTGCAGCGCCCCAAGCGCTTCTTCGGCGCCGCGCGCAACATCGAGGAAGGCGGCTCGCTGACCATCATCTCGACGGCGCTGATCGATACCGGCTCGCGCATGGACGAGGTCATCTTCGAGGAGTTCAAGGGCACCGGCAATTCCGAGATCATTCTCGACCGCAAGGTCGCCGACAAGCGCACCTTCCCGGCGATCGACATCACCAAGTCGGGCACCCGCAAGGAGGAGCTGCTGGTCGAGAAGGGTACCCTCGCCAAGATGTGGGTGCTGCGCCGCGTCCTCATGCCGATGGGCACCAACGACGCGCTCGAATTCCTCCTCGACAAGCTCAAGCAGTCCAAGAACAACCACGATTTCTTCGACGCGATGAACACCTGAGGGTGGCGTGAAGATCCTCGTCCTCGGCGCCGGCGCGGTCGGCGGTTATTTCGGCGGGCGGCTGGCGGAGGCCGGCGCCGATGTCACCTTCCTGGTGCGGCCGGCGCGCGCGGCGCAGCTCGCCAAGGACGGGCTCGTCGTCAAGAGCCCGTTCGGCGATTTCACCCGCAAGGTGAAGACCGTCGCCGCTTCCTCCGAAGGCGGGCCCTACGAGCTCGTGCTGCTCACCTGCAAGGCCTACGACCTCGACGGCGCCATCACGGCGATCGCATCGGCCGTCGATAGCGGCGCCGCGGTGCTGCCGATGCTCAACGGCATGGCGCATCTCGATGTGCTCGATCGCCGCTTCGGCGCCGGGAAGGTGCTCGGCGGCCTCTGCTTCGTCGCTGCCACGCTGACGCCGAGCGGCGAGGTCCACCAGCTCGGCAATCTCCTCAACGGCCTTGTCTTCGGCGAGCGCTCCGGCGAGGTCTCGGTGCGCTGCGAGCGGCTCAAGGCGGCATTCGGCGCGGCGCCGCTCGACAGCCGGGTCAGCACCGAGATCGTCAAGGACATGTGGTCGAAATGGGTTCAGCTCGCGTCGCTCGCCAGCCTGACCTGCCTGATGCGCGCCACCGTCGGCGAGGCGAACCAGGCCGAAGAGGGCGGGGCGCTCGGGCTCGAGCTCCTCGCCGAGTGCCGTGCCATTGCGGCAGCGCATGACGCGCTGCCGAGCGAGAAGGCCGATGCGGCGACGCGCGCTCGCCTCACCGACAGGAATTCGATGCTGAGCGCGTCGATGCTGCGCGACATCGAGCGCGGCGGGCCGATCGAGGCCGATCACGTGATCGGCGATCTCATCCGCCGCGGCAAGGCGAAGGGCGTGGCGACACCGCTCCTGCGCATCGTCCTCTGCCATCTCCAGGCCTACGAGGCGCGCCGCAAGCGGACGGTCTGACCTTCCCCGTCGTCATTGCGAGGAGTAACGCGGCGAAGCAATCCATGCCGCCGGGAGAGCTACGCTGTCACCTTTGTCGCGAGAACCTTGAGCATCGCTTCCATTGCCTCGGCGGCGGGAGCGGTGCCGATGCCGTGGCGCTCTGCCAGCCAGAGCGGATCGTTGTAGGAGAGAAAGGTCCGACCCGTCGAATCCTGCCAGGCGAGCGCCTTCAGCGGCAGATCGATGCCGATCGTCTCGCTCGCCTGCATCAGCGGCGTGCCGCCCTTGGCATTGCCGAAGATGAGCAGCTCGGTTGGTGCGAGAGCGAGGCCGGCCTGCGCCGCCCCCGCCGCGTGGTCGATACGGGCGAAGATCGTCATGCCCCTGGCGGAGACCTCCGCGGCGAGCCGGTCCATCGTCTCCTTCGGTCCGACGCTGCTCGGCAGGGTGACCAGTCCCTTGACGGCCATGAGGTGAAGCTCCTTGTCGACAGCGCCGTCATTGCGAGGAGCGGAGCGACGAAGCAATCCATGTCGCCGGCGGGGCAGGATTGCTTCGCTGCGCTCGCAATGACGGCTTTACCCACGTTACACGGTGAAGACGGTCGAGCCGGTCGTCTTGCGTCGTTCGAGATCGCGATGCGCCGGCGCCGCGTCCTTCAGCGCGTAGGTCTGGTTGACCGTGATCTTGACGGCGCCGCTGGTGACGACGTCGAAGAGCTCCTTCGCCATGGCGACGAGATCCTCGCGCTTGGCGGCATAGGTGTTGAGCGTCGGCCGCGTCAAATAGAGCGAGCCCTTGGCGGCGAGGATGCCGGCATCGAATGGCTCGACCTTGCCGGAGGCCTGGCCGAACGACACCATCAGCCCGAGCGGCCGGATGCAGTCGAGCGACTTCATGAAAGTGTCCTTGCCGACCGAATCGTAGACCACCGGGAGCAGCTTGCCGCCGGTGATGTCCTTCACACGGGCGACGAAATCCTCGCGCGTGTAGACGATCGGATGATGGCAGCCATGGGCCTTGGCGAGCTCGGCCTTGGCGTCGGTGCTGACCGTGCCGATGACGGTCGCGCCGAGATGCTTCGCCCATTGGCAGAGGATGAGGCCGATGCCGCCGGCCGCGGCATGGATCAGGATGGTGTCGCCCTTCTGCACGCGATAGGTCCGGCGGATGAGATACTGTACCGTCAATCCCTGCAGCATCATCGCCGCACCCTGGCGGTCGGTGATCGATGGCGGCAGGACGACGAGACGGTCGGCCGGGATGAGCCGCGCCTCGGCATAGGCGCCAAGCGGCCCGCCGGCATAGGCGACGCGGTCGCCGACCTTGACCTCGGTGACGCCGGGCCCGATTTCCTCGACGACTCCGGCGCCCTCGGTGCCGAGGCCGCTTGGCAGCGACGTCGGGTAGACGCCGGCGCGGAAATAGGTGTCAACGTAGTTGAGCCCGACCGCGGTCTGGCGCAGGCGAACCTGCCCGGGCCCGGGCTTGCCGATCTCGACATCCTCCCATACGAGAACTTCGGGGCCGCCGGTCTTGTGGAAGCGAATAGCATGGACCATGTCGTCCTCCTTTCGGTTGCGGAGCCCTCAGGCGCCGAGATGCTGCTTGAAGAATTCGGCGGTGCGCCGGTTGGCGAGCTCCGCCGCTTCCTTGTCGTAATGCTGTCCGCCGACCCGCGCGAAGGCGTGGTCGACGCCGGGATAGGAATGGATCGTCACGTTCGGGTTCTTGCCGAGCACCGAGGCGATCGCCTGCTGCGCCTGGGGCGGGCAGTACTCGTCCTTCTCAGCGATGTGAAGCATGAGCGGGTGGGTGATCCGCGCCGCCTCGTCGAGCGCCTTGTCGATGCCGACGCCGTAATAGCCGACATTGCAATCCGCATCGCTGCGCGTCGCCATCAGGAAGGCGAGCTTGCCGCCGAGGCAGTAGCCGACCGTTCCGACCTTGCCGGTGCAGACGGCGTGACCGCGCAGATAGGCGAGGGTGACCTGGAGATCGGTGACGCCCTTGGCCTCGTCGAAGCCCTGATAGAGTTCGAAGGCGCGTTTCCACTCCGCCTCGGTCTGGTCGGTGAGCTGGATGCCAGGCGCCTGACGCCAGAAGAGATCAGGGCAGAGCGCGGCATAGCCTTGCCGGGCGAAGCCGTCGGCGAGATCGCGCATCACCGTGTTGACGCCGAAGATCTCCTGGATGACGAGGATGCCGGGCCCCTTGCCGGCCTTCGGGGTCGCGAGATAGCCGGAGAAGCTGCCGCCATCGGCGGCGCGGATCGTCACCTCCGTCATGTTGTCCTCCCGGTCGGATTGAAGCTTAGATCATCAGGGTAACGGTCCGACCGCGGCTTGTCACGCCGGCGCCGCTCACGATTCCGTCGCTGAGGATGCTGGCGCTCGCGCTTCCCGGCGGGCGAAGTCGACGGCGACGGTGTTGCCGCCGCTCACCACGATGCCGACGCGCTCGCCCGGCGCCGGCTGATAGCGCCCGGAGAGGAGGGCGGCGAAGGCGGCGGCGCCGCCGGGCTCGGCGACGATTCGGATGGTCTGCCAGAGCGCCGTTTGGGCGGCACGGATCGCATCGTCGGCGACCAGCACGACGCGGTCGAGGTGACGCTGGGCGATCGGAAAGACGCGCTCGATTCATCGCCGTTTTCGGACGTTATTGCCGTTGCCGCAGATCGGCCGCGAGCGAAGCCGGATCATTGAGCGGCAGCGAGCAGACCGGCCCCTCGCAGACACAGGCGGTTGGCTTGCCGTCGAGCATGCCCTTTCCGGCGGCCGGGTGACCGTCGGGCAGCTCGGCATCGGGCGGAACGACGCTGAGCACCAGGTTCGGCAGGCTGAACTCGTGCACGATGCGCAGCAGCGCCGCCGTCGCGGGATCGTCGCGCGCACCGCGGATGACGATCTGCAGCGCGTTCTCCAGCATCTCGCTGTTGTTGATCAGCGTGGCGAGTGGAAAGAAATTGTGCTGCAGCTCGCCGGAGAACGTCCGGATGATCGCCTCGGCGCGATCGCGATAATGGCTCTTGCCGGTGAGATGGAAGAGCTGCGCGAGAACGCCGACCACCGTGGCGTTTCCCGCCGGCACGGCGGAATCGCTTGCCGTCTTGGTGCGCGTGATCAGCCCTTCCGTGTCGGTCGCGGCGAGGAAGTAGCCGTCGCCGGCCGCGTCCCAGTAATGGCGGTCGAGCACGGCGATCCAGTCCTCGGCCTGGGCGAGATAGGCGGCATCGCCGGTGGCGGCGAAGAGGGCGAGCGCGGCGCGGCTGAGATTGGCGTAGTCGTCGACGATGGCGGCATGGTTGGCGCGGCCGGCGCGGAAGCTGTGCGAGAGCCTGCCATTCGCATCCATCATCGAGGAGGTGATGAAGGCGAAGGCGTCGCCGGCGAGGCTGAGCCAGTCGGGCCGCTCGAAGATTTGTGCGGCCTGCGCGAGCGCGGCGATCATCAGCCCGTTCCAATCGGCCAGCACCTTGTCGTCGAGGCCGGGGCGCACGCGCTCGGCGCGGGCGTGGAAGAGCACGGCGCGGCAAGCGGCGAGCTCGCTCTCGGTTGCCTCGTCGGCGAAGGACATCGCGCCGAGCCGGTTGAGGATCGTGTGGCCTTCCCAATTGCCCGAAGCGCTGACGTCGTAAGTGCGCTTGAAGAGCGCGGCGCGAGGGCCGAGCAGGCGATCGATCTCGGCCTCGCTCCAAACGTAGAACTTGCCTTCCTCGTGCTCGCTGTCGGCGTCGAGGCTGCTGCAGAGGCCGCCATCCTGCGTCAGCATCTCGCGCGCGAGGAACTCGACCGTCTCGTCGATGCGCTGCGCGTAGAGCGGGCTGCGCGTCTCCTGCCAGACCAGGCTCATCAGCTCTATCAGCTCGGCATTGTCGTAGAGCATCTTCTCGAAATGCGGCACCAGCCAGCGCGCATCGACGGTGTAGCGCGCGAAGCCGCCGCCGAGATGATCATAGATTCCGCCCTGGCACATGCGGTCGAGCGTGCGCGTCACCGCGTCGCGATAGGCTTGCTCGCCGCTGCGCTTCCAGGCGCGCCAGAGCAGGGTCAGGATTCCGGGCTGGGGAAATTTCGGCGCGTCGCCAATGCCACCATTGATGGGGTCGATCTCGCGCAGGAGACGCGACGCGACCTGGTCGGCAAGCTCGCGCGGAATGCCGTCGCCGCGCCGCGGCTGCGCGAGGCGGCCGAGCGCCTCGCTCAACGCACCGACATTGCGCGCGACCTTGTCGGGATCGCTGTGATAGGTGCTGCTCAGTGTGCGCAGCACGTCGGCAAAAGCGGGGCGGCCGTAGCGCGAGGTCGGCGGAAAATAGGTGCCGCCCCAGAACGGCGCGCCATCCGGCGTCAGGAACATGGTGAGCGGCCAGCCGCCCTGCTCGCCGAGCAGCGAGAGCGCATATTGGTAGATCGAATCGAGATCGGGGCGCTCCTCGCGATCGACCTTGATGTTGACGAAGAGCTCGTTCATCACGGCGGCGGTCGCCGGGTCCTCGAAGCTTTCATGCGCCATGACATGGCACCAATGGCAGGCGGCATAGCCGATCGAGAGCATGATCGGCTTGTTGGCCGCCTTGGCGGCGGCAAGGGTGGCGGGACTCCAGCCCTGCCAATGGACGGGGTTGTCCTTGTGCTGCAGCAGGTAGGGGCTGGTTTCCTCGGCGAGGCGATTGCGATTGATATCCATCTCGACCATACCCGGGAGGAGGGGTGCGTTGCGCGTCACGCGGTGCGACTATAGTCTCACAACGATTTCCCTCAATCCCTTCACGTCCGAACGGCATAGCTGACGCAATGACGACACAACCCGATCCGCCGCTTTTCTATCGCCGCCATGTCTTCTGCTGCACCAACACGCGGCCGCCGGGTCATCCGCGCGGCTGCTGCAGCGAGAAGGGTAGCGAGAAGCTGCGCAACTACATGAAGGTGCGCGCCAAGGAGCTCGGCATCGCCGATACGCGCATCAACGCCGCCGGCTGCCTCGATCGCTGCGAGCTCGGCCCGACGATGGTGATCTATCCCGAAGGCGTCTGGTACAGCTACCGCGACACCGCCGATATCGACGAGATCCTCGAGACGCATGTGAAAGGCGGCGGGCGCGTCGCGCGGCTCATGCTGCAGCCGGACCAGAAGCCGCCGGGCGACTGACGAGAGGCTTGCAAGTCGATCACACGTCCTTCGAGACGCGCCTGACGGCGCTCCTCAGGATGAGGCACATCGTTGATGGCGTTGACAAATTCACCTCATCCTGAGGAGCCTGCGCAGCAGGCGTCTCGAAGGACGCACAGCGCCGATCCCCTTCGCACGCCGCGTCCCGACGACACCATCTTCGCCCCCGCGACCGCAGCGGGCCGCGCCGGCATCGCCGTGGTGCGGATCTCCGGACCGGCGACGTGCGCGGCGCTGGCGGCGCTCTCTTGCGTGGTGCCGAAACCGCGTCATGCCGCGCGCGCCCGCTTCGCCGAGCGCGCCTCGGGCGAGGCGATCGATGATGGGCTGGTGCTATTCTTTCCCGGACCGGCGAGCGTCACCGGCGAGGATGTCGCCGAGCTCCACCTCCATGGCGGCCGCGCCATCATCGAGGCGGTGACCGCGGTTCTCGCTTTCGTGCCCGGGCTGCGTCTCGCCGAGCCCGGCGAGTTCACCCGGCGCGCCTTCGCGCATGGCAAGCTCGACCTCACCGCGGCGGAGGCGGTCGCCGATCTGGTCGGCGCCGAGACGGCGGCGCAACGCCGCCAGGCGCTGCGCCAGCTCGATGGCGAGCTCGGGCGGCTGTACGATGAATGGCGCCAGAGCCTGCTGCGTGCCGCCGCCCATGTCGAGGCGGCGATCGATTTTCCCGAGGAGGGTCTGCCCGAGACGCTCGATGAGGGCGCGCGCCGAGCTGTCGAGGATCTGATCGGCGAGATCGACCGCCATCTCGCCGACAATCGCCGGGGCGAGATTCTGCGCGACGGCGTCTCGGTCGCCATACTGGGCCCGCCGAATGTTGGAAAATCCAGTCTTATCAACGTGTTAGCGCAGCGCGACGTGGCGATAACCTCGGCGGTGGCCGGCACCACCCGCGACGTCATCGAGGTGCAGCTGGATCTCGCCGGCTATCCGGTGATCGTCGCCGACACGGCGGGGCTGCGCGAGGCGCGCGATGCGATCGAGGCGGAGGGCATCAGGCGCGCCCGCGCCCGCGCCGCCGCCGCCGATCTGACGATCGCCGTGCTGGATATCGCCCATCCGGAAGCGACCATCGAGATGGCGGCGGAGCTTGCAAGTGCCGCCCTCGTCGTCGCCAACAAGCTCGACCTCGTCGACGCCGCGAACCGTGCCGTCGCCCTCGCGCGCTTGCCGTCGGGCGCCATAGCACTCTCGACGGTGACCGGCGAAAACCTGCCCTTGCTGCTCGATCGCTTGGCGGAAACGGTCAAGGAGCGCTACGCCACCACCGCCGGTCCGGTCCTGACGCGCAGCCGCCATCGTGCCGCGCTCGGCGATTGTGTCGCTGCCCTGCGCCGGTCGCTCTCGGCGCCGCTCACCGAGCTGGCGGCCGAGGATCTCCGCCTCGCCGTCCGCGCCCTCGGACGGATTACCGGCAGGGCCGATGTCGAGGATATTCTCGACATCATCTTCCGCGATTTCTGCATCGGAAAATGAGGCGCTGTTTCACGTGAAACATCAACCGAGGCGGCTAGTCCCCGGCGACGAGGCGATGCTCGACGCGTTTCTCGCGCAGCATGCCGACAGCTCGATGTTCTTGCGCTCCAATCTCCGGCGCGCCGGCCTGGTCGACGGCGACGGCCCCTACCAGGGGATCTACGTCGCTGCCATGGCGGAGGATGCCGTGCTCGGCGTGGTTGCGCGTTTCTGGAACGGCATGGTCGTGGTCCAGGCGCCGTACCATGTCGAGGCGCTGACCCCGCTGGCGGTCGCGGCATCCGGGCGCAAGATCGTCGGCATCTCGGGTCCGGGCGGGCAGGTTAACCGTGCCCGAAGCGTGCTGGCAAAGGGCGAGGCGACAGAGGACAGCACGGACGATCTCTTCGCCCTCGATCTCGGGGCGCTGCAGATCCCGACAGCGCTGGCGCAGGGGCGGCTTGCCGTCCGCCATCGTGACGCGTCGGAGATCGCGCTGCTCACCGAATGGTCGGTTTCCTTCAATCGCGAGGCGCTCGGCTTTGCCGAAAGCGCCGGGCTGCGGCGGCATTGTGCCGACCATATCGGCCGGCTCCAGGCCGAGAAGGCGCAGTTCGTCCTCACGGCGGTGGAGGTGCCGGTCGCCTATGCCGCGTTCAACGCGGTGCTGACGGACAGGGTGCAAATCGGCGGCGTCTGGACGCCGCCGGCGCTGCGGGGCCGGGGCTATGCGCGCAACGTCGTCGCCGGCGCGCTGCTCGCGGCGCGCGAGACTGGCGTCCAACGCGCCATTCTTTTCACCGACACCGACAACGCGGCCGCGCGAGCCGCCTATCGCAGCCTCGGCTTCGCCAGGATCGGGGATTACGGCATCGTGATTTTCGCCTGAATTCAAGCTTCTTTGACAGGGGAAGCGGCGCTGCATAGAGTGCGCGCGATATGGGTTCTCGGGATTCATACGACGTCATCGTCATCGGCGGCGGCCATGCCGGCTGCGAGGCAGCCGCCGCGGCGGCGCGCCTCGGCGCCAAGACCCTGCTGCTGACGCATAAGATCGAGACGATCGGCGAGATGTCATGCAATCCGGCGATCGGCGGCCTCGCCAAGGGGCATCTCGTCCGCGAGATAGACGCGCTCGACGGCATCATGGGGCGAGCGATCGACCGCGCCGGCATCCAGTTCCGCGTGCTCAACCGCAGCAAGGGCGCGGCGGTCCGCGGACCGCGCGCCCAGGCCGACCGCAAGCTCTATCGTCGGGCAGTGCAGGATCTGCTGGCGGAGCAGAGCGGGCTCGATATCGGCGCCGCCGCCGTCGAGGATCTCGAGCTCGATGCAGCCGGCAGGGTCGCGGGCGCCGTGCTCGCCGACGGGCGCGTGGTAAAGGCGGGCAGGGTGGTGCTCACGACCGGCACCTTCCTGCGCGGCGTCATCCATTTCGGCGAGCGGCAGATCCCGGCCGGCCGCGTCGGCGAGGCGCCCTCGCTCGGCCTGTCGCGGACCTTGTCGCGCGCCGGCTTCGCGCTCGACCGCCTCAAGACCGGCACGCCGCCGCGGCTCGACGGGCGAACCATCGATTGGGGCGGGCTCGAAGCGCAGGCCGGCGACGATCCGCCGGTGCCTTTTTCATTCCTGACCAATGCGATAACGACGCCGCAGATTCCCTGCCACGTCACCGGCACGACCCCGGAAAGCCACGCGCTGATCGCCGCCAATCTGCATCGCTCGCCGATCTATTCCGGGCAGATCGAGGGGGTGGGGCCGCGCTATTGCCCGTCCATCGAAGACAAGGTCGTGCGCTTCGCGGCGCGCGAGCGCCACCAGATCTTTCTCGAGCCGGAAGGGCTCGATGACGACACGGTCTATCCCAACGGCATTTCGACCTCGTTGCCGGAAGAGGTGCAGACCGCGTTGCTGCGCACCATTCCCGGGCTCGAGCACGCGGCAATGCTGAGGCCGGGCTATGCCATCGAGTACGATTATGTCGATCCGCGGGAGCTGCGGCCGAGCTTGGAGACGCGGCGCGTCGCAGGGCTCTATCTCGCCGGGCAGATCAACGGCACGACCGGTTATGAGGAGGCGGCCGGGCAGGGGCTGATTGCCGGCCTCAATGCCGCGCTGGCGGCCGGGGGCGGCGGTGATTTCGTGCTCGACCGCGCCGATGCCTATATCGGCGTGCTGATCGATGATCTCGTCACCCGCGGCACGACCGAGCCTTATCGCATGTTCACCTCGCGCGCGGAATATCGGCTGATCCTGCGCGCCGACAATGCCGATCAGCGCCTGACCCCGCTCGGTATCGCGCGCGGCTGCGTCGGTCCGCCGCGCGAGGCGGCCTTCACCGCGAAGCTGGTGCAGCTCGATCGGGCGCGCGCCCTGGCGCAAAATCTCCGCCTGACGCCGCCGGCGCTGCGCCGCCATGGTATCGCGGTGAACGCCGACGGGATTGCGCGCAGCGCCGCGGAATTGTTGGCCTATCCCGCGGTCACGCTGGATCGGCTGGCGGCGGTATGGCCCGAGCTCGCGGGAATTGCGCCGGATATCGTCGAGCAGCTCGAAATCGACGCGCGCTATGCCGGATATATCGAGCGGCAGAGCGCCGATATCCTGGCCTTCCGCCGCGATGAGGCACTTCTCCTGCCGGATGACCTCGATTATGGCGCGATCGGCAGCCTGTCGAGCGAGATCCGCCTCAAGCTGAGCGCGGCGCGGCCGGCGACGCTCGGCGCGGCTTCGCGCATCAGCGGCGTGACGCCGGCGGCGCTCGTCGCGCTGCTGAAATACGTCCGGCGCGGCGACTTGCGGGCCTCGGCTTAGGTGCTGCCGCCGCTCACCGCCATCCACTTCCAGAAGCAGACCGGTGTTTCACGTGAAACACTGGCGCGCCTC
>DATAQP010000034.1:0-15515 GCA_036264595.1 Allostellaceae bacterium | reverse complement strand
CGGGATCACGTCATTGGTGGATATCGACGTCCTTGGTGTCCTTGAGGAATAGCGCGCCGATGACCAGGGTGATGACGGAAACGACGATCGGATACCAGAGGCCGTTATAGATGTCGCCCGATGCCGCCACCATCGCCGTCGCCAGCAGCGGGAGCATGCCGCCGAACCAGCCATTGCCGATGTGATAGGGCAGCGACATCGAGGTGTAACGAATCTTCGTCGGGAAGAGCTCGACGAGGAAGGCGGCGATCGGGCCATACACCATGGTGACGTAGATCATCATGATGAAGAGGATCAGGATCGACATGACGTAGTTGATCTGGCTCGTATCGGCCGTCGCCGGATAGCCCGTCTCTTTCAGCGCGGCGTTGTATTTCGCCGCGTCGAAGCCCTTGAGCTCGATATTGCCGATCTTGGTGACCACCGTCTCGCTGCCGACCGCCGGCAGCGATTGGAAGGAAAGGCCCGATTTGGTCAGAAGGTCCTTCGCCTTGTCGCAGTCGGAGAAATGCGTCGATGGGAAGATGAAGATGTGGAAGGCGCAATCGGTCGCGGCGACGCTGATCGGCGTCGCGGCCGCGTATTTTTCCAGCGCAGGATTGACGTAGTGGGTCAGCCCGTGGAACAGAGGGAAATAGGTAACCGCGGCGATCAGGCAGCCGGCGAGGATGATCTTGAGGCGGCCGATACGGTCCGAGAGCCAGCCGAAGACGACGAAGAACGGCGTACCGAGAAGCAGCGACGCCGCGATCATCATATAGGCAGTCTGGTAGTCGACCCGCAAGGTGATCGTCAGGAAGAACAGGGCGTAGAACTGCCCCGTGTACCAGACGACGCCCTGACCGGCGGTCGCGCCGAGCAGCGCGAGCAGCACGTATTTGTTGTTCGGATAGTGCAGGAAGCTCTCGGTCAACGGCTTTGTCGAGCCGCGTCCCTCCGCCTTCATCCGCTGGAACACCGGCGATTCGTTGAGCTTGAGCCGGATATAGACCGAGAAGACGAGCAGGATGGCCGAGACCAGGAAAGGTATGCGCCAACCCCAGCTGGCGAACTCCTTGGGATCCATGCCATTGCGCGCGAAGTAGATGATGGCGAGCGACATGAAGAAGCCGAGAGTCGCCGTCGTCTGGATCCAGCTCGTCGAGTAGCCGCGGCCGTTGGCGGGCGCGTGCTCGGCGACGTAGGTCGCGGCGCCGCCATACTCGCCGCCGAGGGCGAGACCTTGGATGAGGCGCAGGAGGACGAGCAGCACGAAGGCCAGGCTGCCGATTGCCTCGTAAGTCGGCAGACAACCGACCAGAAAGGTCGAACCGCCCATGCAGACGATGGTGATGAGGAAGGTGTATTTGCGCCCGACGAGATCGCCGACCCGCCCGAAGACGACGGCACCGAATGGCCGCACGAGGAAGCCGGCAGCGTAGGTCGCGAAGGCCGAGAGGAGGGCCGCCGTGGCATTGCCTGGCGGGAAGAACAGTGCCGCAAAGAACGGTGCCAGCGTCGCGTAGAGATAGAAATCGTACCATTCGAAGACGGTGCCGAGCGATGAGGCGAATATCACCCTGCGCTCTTCCGCCTGGGTTACGATCCGCTGTCCCCCATATGCGGCATCTGTCGCTGCACTCATCAAGCATTTCCCCCTAATAAAGCGCCGTTACGGCACGTGCCGCCGGCAATAGTGGCGAAGCTGCTCGCAGAAACGCCAAGGAGTAGCTTATTATATTCCGGCCACTTAGACCAGGGACGCGATGAGCGGCTGGCATTAGACTGAGGTCGAATGCCGCGCTTTGATTGGCGATGTAGCGAACAAGCCGGCATATCGCGCCCTCCGCCCCCGTTCGCCAGCGCTTCGCATGGCAACGAAAATGCTTTAAGTCTAAAAGATATTCCTGTCGAGAGGCGCGGCCTTCCCGCCTGCCTCGTGGAGGACGCGCATGGCGATGACTATCGTAAGCATTGGCGCCGGTCCGGCGGGGCTGTTCTTCGCCATCCTGATGAAGCTTGCCGATCCTGCGCACCGAATCACCGTCGTCGAGCGCAACGGCCCGCAGGACACGTTCGGCTGGGGGGTGGTGTTCTCCGACGAGACGCTGGGCAATGTCGCCAAAGCCGATCCGCAAACCTATGCGGAGATCACCGAGCGCTTCGCCCATTGGGACGCCATCGACATTCACTATCGCGGCACGGTCGTGACGTCGGGCGGCCACGGATTTTCCGGTCTGTCCCGCCAAGTCCTGCTCGACATCCTGCAGCGCCGCGCCGCTGCGCTCGGCGTCGAGCTGGTGTTCCGCAAGGAGATCGCCGACCTCGCCGAGTTTGCCGATGCCGACCTCATCCTCGGCGCCGACGGCGTCAACAGCCGGGTTCGCGAGCTCCACGCCGCAAGCTTTCAGCCGCAGCTCGATTGGCGGCCGAACAAGTTCATCTGGCTCGGCACCACCCGTCACTTCGACGCCTTCACCTTCCTCTTCAAGGAGACCGAGCACGGGTTGTGGCGGGTGCACGCCTACCGCTTCGATGATCGCCACTCGACCTTCATCGTCGAGACCACCGAGGCGACCTGGCGGAATGCCGGTCTCGATCGCGCCAGCGAGGACGAGACGGTCGCCTTCTGCGAGGGCCTCTTCGCCGCGGATCTCGACGGCCACAAGCTGCTCAAGAACAAGGCGGTATGGCGCAATTTCCCGACCGTGCGCAACGCCCATTGGTCGCACGGCAACATCGTGCTGATCGGCGACGCCGCGCATACCGCGCATTTCTCGATCGGCTCGGGCACCAAGCTCGCGCTCGAGGATTCGATCGCGTTGTCGCAGGCCCTTGCCGATCAGCCCGATTTGCCGCAAGCCCTCGCCGCCTACGAGGCGGAGCGTCGGCCGATCGTGGAGAGCACGCAGCGCGCAGCCCAGACCAGCCTGCGCTGGTTCGAGGAGACCGAGCGCTATTTCGGCCACCTCGAGCCGCTGCAATTCGCCGCCAGCCTGCTGACCCGGTCGCTGCGCATCACGCATGAGAATCTGCGGCTCCGCGACCCCGGCTTCATCGAGCGGCTCGACTGCTGGTTCGCCGGCGAAGCGGCCAATCAAAGTGGCGTCAACGTCCCCGCCGATCCGCCGCCCCCGCCTATGTTCACGCCGTTCCGCCTGCGCGACATGGTGCTCGCCAACCGCGTCGTCGTCTCGTCGATGTGCCAGTACTCGGCCGCGGACGGCATGCCGGAAGACTGGCATCTCGTCCATCTCGGCAGCCGGGCGATCGGCGGCGCCGCGCTCGTCATGACCGAGATGACCGACGTGTCGCGCGACGGGCGCATCAGCCCCGGCTGCGCCGGCATGTACAAGCCCGAGCATGCGGCGGCATGGCGCCGCATCGTCGCCTTCGTGCATCAGAGCAGCCCGGCGAAGATCGGCATGCAGCTCGCCCATGCCGGCCGCAAAGGGTCGACGCGACTGATGTGGGAGGGCATCGACGAGCCGCTGGAAGCCGGCAATTGGCCGCTGATCTCGGCGTCGCCGCTTCCCTATCTGCCGCACAGCCAGGTGCCGCGCGCGATGGATCGCGGCGACATGGACAAGGTGCGCGACGATTTCGTCCATGCCGCGCAGCTCGCCGAGCTCGCCGAGTTCGACATGCTCGAGCTGCACTTCGCCCACGGCTATCTTCTCGCCAGCTTCCTCTCGCCGCTGACCAACCGGCGCGACGATCTCTATGGCGGGTCGCTCGCCAACCGACTGCGCTACCCGCTCGAGGTCTTCGACGCCGTGCGCGCCGTGTGGCCGCGCCACAAGCCGATCAGCGTACGCATCTCGGCGACCGACTGGGTCCCCGGTGGATTCGACGGCGACGACGCGGTAGGCGTCGCCCGGGCGCTGAAGGAGAAAGGCTGCGACATAGTCGATGTCTCGGCCGGCCAGACGACGCCCGAGGCGAGGCCGGAATACGGCCGCCTCTTCCAGACGCCGTTCGCCGACCGGGTGCGCCACGAGGCCGCCATGCCGACCATCACCGTCGGCAATATCTCGTCCTATGCCGACGTCAACAGCATCCTGGTCGGCGGGCGGGCCGATCTCTGCGCCCTGGCGCGGGCACATCTTTATGATCCCTATTGGACGCGCCATGCCGCGACCGAGCAGAATTACCCTCTCGCCTGGCCCGACCAATATTGCTCGGTTGCCCGCTATCAGCCGCGCCTTCGCTAGATCGACTGCCTGAACGTTGCAGGCTGGCCGCGATGGCGGAATTTCGCCCATAAGGATATTGTAAGAAAACTCGTGTTGACTATGCGCTGGCGAGATGGGCGCTAGCGCTTAGACGTCGATGCGAGCGGTTCAAGTTGTCGAAGACATTGAGATTTTGGGTCGTCGTCCGCCTGGCCGGGCGAAGCAGATCTCACGCCTCGGGCATCTATAAGAAAAGGTGAAGTGACTGTACCGCACGCATGTTGAGATTATTTCGACATTACGTACCGTTGCCCACGATCGCCTTCGCGGTGGTCGAATTATTCTTTCTATTCTGGAGTTTCTACGTCTACCATTCCAGAACGGCGAGAAGTTACGGCATCGATAGCGTCAGCGTCGGCCTGTCGGCCGCCTTCGCTTTCTCCGTGTTCATCATGATGTTTTCTCTCGGGCTCTATAGCCGCGTCATCTTCGTCAGACGCCGCGAGATGGCAATGCGGATCGTGCTGTGCTTTTGCTTCGTCGCCCCGCTCTTCATCGCCGGCGTGTCGCTCGCTTCTCCCTATTTCTCGCAAACAATCCCGCGGCCGCATGAGAATTTCCTGCCCGGAATGCTGTTCGGCCTCTTCGCCATCGCCGGGACGCGATATCTCATCCTGCCGATGATCAATGTCGGTGCGCTGAAGCGGCGGGTCCTCATCCTCGGGGTCGGCGATTACGCCCGGCGCATCGAGCAATTGGTGGCCGCCAATGCCAATCGCGGCTTCCTCGTCGTCGACTATCTGCGCCTTGCCAACGAGGCGCCGCGTATCCGCTCGAGCTATATCGATCATCGGCGGATTCCGGGCGGGCGCTCGATCGCGCAGATCGCCGACGAGAAATTCGTCGACGAGGTCGTCCTCGCCCTGCGCGACCGGCGCGGCCTGCCGACGGAAGACCTGCTCGAATGCAAGCTCAGCGGCATCAGCGTCAGCGAGTACCTCACCTTCTGGGAGCGCGAGACCGGCAAGATCGACCTCGAGGCGCTGCACCCGAGCTGGCTCTTCTTCTCGGACGGATTCCAGGCGAATTGGTATACGAATCTGGTCAAGCGGCTGTTCGACATCGTCGTCAGCCTGATCGCCGTCGCGGTGACCTTGCCGGTCGTCGCCGCGATCGCCGCCGCCATCCGTCTCGAGGGAGCGGGCCCCATCTTCTATGCCCAGGAGCGCGTCGGGTTGAACGGACGGCGCTTCCGGCTGATGAAGTTCCGCAGCATGTCGGTCAATGCGGAAACCGACGGCGTGCCGGTCTGGGCGGCGGCGAACGACCAGCGGATCACCCGCATCGGCGCCCTGATCCGCAAGACGCGGATCGACGAGATCCCGCAGATCTTCAATGTCCTCAGGGGCGACATGAGCTTCATCGGCCCGCGCCCCGAGCGGCCGTTCTTCGTCGAGACGCTGATGAAGGAGATCCCCTACTACAACGAGCGGCACCGGGTTAAGCCCGGGATCAGCGGCTGGGCGCAGATCAACTATCCCTACGGCGCCTCCGTCGAGGATGCGCGGGAAAAGCTGACCTATGATCTCTACTACGTGAAGAACCGCAGCCTGTTCCTCGACCTCGTAATTCTGCTGCCGACGGCGCGCGTGGTTCTCTGGCCGGAAGGGGTGCGATAAGGTGCTCATCGTTTTCCGTCCGCGGGTCGCGACGATCCCAGCGCTCGGCTGACCACCCGATGATCGCCCGGCTCGGCCCGCTCTTCTGCGCGGCGCTGCTGATCGCCTCGCCTGCGCGCGACGCCGCGGCAGCCGACCCCAAGCGCGCGGAATCCTATCTCGCCGATGCGGCAAAATCGCTGCAGAGCAACGATCTGAAGGGCGCCGCCATCAAGCTGCGGAACGCCGTGCAAGCCGATCAGGACAACGGCAAGGCGCGCTACGAGCTCGGCGTCGTGCTCTTGCAGCTGGGCGAGTTCAACGCCGCGGAAGCGCAGCTGCGTGCCGCGCTCGCGCACAATTACGACGGCGACAAGGTGGCGGTGCCGCTCGCCGAAACCCTGGTGCGCCTCGAGAAGAATCAGGAGCTGCTCGACGAGGTACCGCCCGGCCAGCGGCCGCCGGAGATCGAGGCGAGCGTCCGCGCCGCGCGCGGCTATGCGCTGCTCAACCTGCACCGCATCGAGGAGGCGAGGCAGTCCTTCGAGGAGGCGGTATCGATGACGGCAAAGCCGGCGTGGGCGCAGTTCGGCCTGGCGCGCGCCCTCGGCTTTTCCGGCGATGCCGCGCAGGCCGTCGCGATGCTGAAGAAGGCGCTCGCCAACGACCCGCAGCTGGTCGATGGCTGGATCTTCCTCGGCCAGCTCGAGCGCGCCCTCGGCGACAACGCGGCGGCGCGCGAGGCGTTCGACAAGGCGCTCGCGCTCAGCCCCGGCAACCCGGCAGCGCTTCTCGATCGCGCCGCGCTGCTCATCGCGATGGACGAGCTTGCCCCGGCGGATGCCGACATCGCCGCGGTTCTCAAAGCCAATGCGCAGGACCCGCTCGGCAACTATCTGCAGGCGCTGGCCCATGCGAAGCGGCAGAATTTCCGCGCAGCGGAGATTTCGCTGCAGAGGATGAAGGCCGGGCTGTTCACCTATCCGCCGGCGATGTACCTGCTGGCCGTCGTCAACCTCCAGCAGGACCAGCTCGCCCAGGCCGAGGAGAACATCACCCGCTTCCTGACGCGGATGCCGAACGACGAAGCCGGCAAGGCGCTGCTCGGCACCATCCTGCTGCGGCGCAACAACCTGCCGCGCGCCATCGCCTTCCTCAAGGACGCCGTCGGGGCCGACGCGAAATCGGTGCGCCTGCTCGGCCTGCTCGCCGATGCCTATGCGCGCAATAATGAGAAGGACGCGGCGAGCGCCATCCTCGACCGCATCGTCGCGCTCGGCCCGCAGGATGCCGAGCTCAAGACGCAGCTCGCGGCGCAGCGGCTGCGCCTCGGCCAATCGGCCGAGGCGGTGGCCGATCTCGAAGCGGCGGCCGCGCTCGCTGCGCAATCCGTCCAGCCCGGGCTCCTGCTCATCCTCACCTATATCGATGCCGGCAAGCTCGCCGAGGCGCGCGAGGCAGCCGAGACGATGCGCGCGCGTCGGCCGAAGGATCCGCTGGTCGAGAATCTGCTCGGCGCGATCGCGCTGAGCGCCGGCAATGCCGCCGAGGCACGGCCGCATTTCGAGGCGGCGCTCAAGCTGCAACCCGATTTCCTGCCGGCGCAGACCAATCTCGGCCAGCTGCTGCTCGGCGAGCGCAAATTCGCCGAGGCGCGCGGCATCTTCGACGCCGTCCTCAAGGGCGACGCCGCCAACCAAACCGCTCTCCTCGCCGAGGCGGAGCTCAGCCTCGCCGAGGGCAAGAAGGAGGATGCCGTCCGCTGGCTCGAGAAGGCGCGCAGCGGCGACGCCAACGCGCTGGAGCCGCGATTGCGGCTCGTCGAGGCCTATATCGGCCTCGCCGCGCCGGGGCGCGCAGCGGCGGTCGCCGGCGAGCTCGAAAAGATCGCCCCCGACGAGCCGCGCGCGGTCGCCGCGATCGGCGCGGCGCGCCTCGCCAATAACGAGATCCCGGCCGCCATCGCCGCCTTCGATCGGCTAGTCAAGCTGACGCCGGAGGTTAGCGCCGCGCATCTGCAGCGGGCCCGCGCCTATTACGCCGCCGGCGACGCCGACACCGCGCGCGTTGCCCTCGAGCGCGCCGCCGCGCTCGATCCCGGCGACGCCGCCCTGGCGCAGCTGCTGATCCGGCTGGCGATCGAGACCTACGCGGCCGAGCCCGAGCTCGCCCATCTCAAGGAGCTCGCCGCCGCCAAGAGCGACGATCCCGCCTACGACCTCCTCGCCGCCACCTTCGCCCAGGGCATCGGCAAGATGGGCGATGCCGAGGCGGCGTTCGCCGCCGGCCTCGCCAAGCGTCCCGGCGACCCGGCGCTGGTGACGCGGCTGGCGCAGATCGAGGCGCTGCGCAATCCGGCGAAGGCGGCTGCGACGCTCGCCGATTGGCTGCAGTACCACCCGGATGTTCCGACCGTCCGCCTCGTCCTCGCCGATCTGCTGTTCGGGCTGCAGCGCTACGACGAGGCGACTGCCGGCTACGAGGCGGTGCTGGCCGCCGAGCCTGCGAACCTCGCGGCAACCAACAATCTCGCCTGGCTCTATGCGCTGAAGAAGGATGCGCGGGCCGTCGGCACCGCCGAGGCGGCCTATCGGCTCGCTCCCGACAATCAAGCCGTCGCCGACACGTTGGGCTGGATCCTGGTTGAGAGCGGCGAGAACGCGCGCGGCCTCGCGGTGCTGGAGAAGGCGGCGGCGCTGCCCGACGCGCCGCTCGAGCTGCGCTACCATTTCGCCGTCGCGCTGAAGAATGCCGGCCGCATCCGCGAGGCCCGCCGCACTCTCGAGGCGCTCTTCGCCGAGGAGCGGAAATTCGACGGCAGGGAAGACGCCAAGACGCTGCTCCGGGCCATCGGCGGCTTCTAGCTCAGCCCGTGATAGGCCTTGTACCAGGCGACGAAGCGCGGCAGGCCGACGGCGATCGGCGTCTTCGGCTCGTAGCCGAGATCGCGCCGCGACGCCGCGATATCCGCAAAGCTGCTCGCCACGTCGCCGGGCTCCATCGGCAGCAGCTCCTTCTCGGCGGTGCGGCCGAGCGCTGCCTCGAGCACGGCGATGAAGTCGAGCAGCTGCTCGGGCCGGTGATTGCCTAGATTGTAGATGCGCCCCTTCACCCCTTGCGCCGGCGGGCGGTCGAGCGCTGCCAGCAGGCCTGAGACGATGTCGTCGATATAGGTGAAGTCGCGCGCCATCCGCCCGTGGTTGAAGACGCGGATCGGCCGCCCGTGCATGATCGCATCGGCGAAGAGATAGGCCGCCATGTCGGGCCGCCCCCACGGGCCGTAGACGGTGAAGAAGCGCAAGCCCGTCGCCGGGATGCCGTAGAGATGGCAATAGGCATGGGTGATCAGCTCGTCGGCGCGCTTGGTTGCGGCGTAGAGCGAGACCGGCGTGTCGACGCGGTCCTCGACGCTCGACGGTTGCTTGCTGTTGCCGCCATAGACCGAGGACGAGCTGGCATAGACGAAGGCGCGCAAGCTGGGCAGGCGCCGCGACGCCTCGAGCATGGTGACATGTCCCATGACGTTCGAATCGACATAGGCATAGGGATTTTCCAGCGAATGGCGCACCCCGGCCTGGGCCGCGAGATGGACCACGCGGTCGATCTCGGGATGGCGCTCGACGAGCGCCGACATCGCCGCCCGGTCGGCGATGTCGGCACGCTCGAAGGCGAAGCCCGTCTTGCCCTCGAGCTGGGCGAGGCGGGCGCGCTTGAGGGCGACGTCGTAATAGCCGTTGAGATTGTCGATGGCGACGACGGCATCGCCGCGGGCGAGCAGCGCCTGGCTGACATGGAAGCCGATGAAGCCGGCCGCGCCGGTGACGAGAACGCTCATTGCCTGTCCTGTTGCGGCTTGCTGGCGGCCAGGCCGCCGATCGCACGGTCCACCGCGCAGTGCATAGCCTAGCCCTCCCCCTGCCGCAACAAATGCTGCACCAGCGCTTGCGCCGTCATGCCGACGCGGCCGCCGGTGGCGGCGGCGCGGGCGTTGACGGCGCTGACGATGCCGCTCTCCCATATCGAGCGACCGTCGCCGATGCGCGCAGAGGCGGCGCTGACCGCGGCGGCGGCGATGCCGCGCCCGTCGAGCACCGGCAAGCGTGCGATTCCCGCCCCGTCGATGCCGATCCCGGCATCGTTGAAGATGGCGGCGCGGCAATCCTCCTTGAGCGCGTTTTGCGGCTTCCCGCCACCGTGCGAGCCGAGGAGGACGATCTGCCCGGCATCCTCCTTCCGCACCAGCGAGGCGGAATCGAGCGCCCAGATCTTTACCCCGCCGGCCGCCTCGAGCAGCAGATGGCGCGTCTCCGCCATCGCCGGCGGAAGCGACACCGGCACCGCCGCCGCCGTCAGCCGCTCCGCCGCCGCCAGGCAGGTCTGGCCGGGCGCGCAACCGAGACGCGCAGCGGCCGCGTTGACATAGCTGACGATTCCGCGCTGCGCCATGTCGGTGCCGTCGCCGATGCGTGCCGTGTCATGGCCGACCGTCGCCGCCGCCATGCCGTACGCGTCGAGATAGGCGAGCCCGGCAATCCCCGCCTGCTCGAGCCCGACCCCGGCATCGTTGAGGATGACCGCCCGCAAGCCCGCGCGCGCCGCGAGGCAGGCGGCATAGACGCCGCCATGCGAGCCGGCGATGAGCACCGAACCGACATGCTCGGGACCGAGCCGCGTCACGCTGTCGGCGATCAGGATGGCGGGATCAGCCATGGCGTAGCCACAAGATGTTGGGGGTACCGCCTGTTAATACAAGAAAATAACAGGTGCTCGAATCAAGATGTTGTATCGGGCTGACAGCAAACAGTTGATCCGTTCTGGCGTGTCGGCTTGGCGATGTGTCCGAACTCGGCATGGAAGCCTCGCGCCAATTAAATCGGACACAGAATATAACCTATTTGGAAAAGATGTCCAGAACTATTTTCGTCAGCTCAACCGAGCCGCCACGCTGCGGAACCTTGCAACGCCGCCTCCAGCCTCCGCCTCAACTCGCGACCCTCAAAACGCAACAAAAATGTTGCGTCCATGATTGACGAAAGAACACTTCTGTTGCATACTCCTATCTCGTGAACAGCAGCCAATTCAAACGGTGGCTCGCCCGCCAGGGCTGCACATTCGAGCCGGCCAAAGGCGGCCATGTTTGGGTCAAGCTCAATGGACGGAAGACCATCCTGCCGATGCATGGCGGATCGAAGCAGCTCGGCACCGGCCTCATCAACGCGATCAAGAAGGATTTGGGGTTACGATGATGTACGCCTATCCCGTCACCCTCGCCCCGGACGACAACGGAACGATTCTGGTGGCCTTTCCGGACATCCCCTTCGCCCATACCTTCGGCAAGGATGAGGACGATGCGCTGGCCCGCGCCGTTGACGCGCTCGAATCGGCCTTCGTCACGATCATCGCGGATCGAGAGGACGTTCCGGTGCCGTCGAAAGCCCGGCGGGGACAGAAGGTCGTCGCCCTGCCGGCGGTGTCAGCCGTCAAGGTCGCGCTCTATGAGGCGATGCGCGCTTCCGGCATCCGCAAGGCGGATCTCGCGCGCCGGCTCGGCTGGCACATGCCCCAGGTCGACCGGCTTCTCGATCTGCGGCACGCCTCGCGCATGGATCAGATCGAGGCGGCGCTCGACGTGCTCGGAAAGCGGTTGGTGATGGACGTCAAGCCGAAGGCGGCGTGAGCGTGTTGCGGCGATCCACCGCCGACGCATGGGGAGTAATGCCTGATGTCGCCGCTTCGGACGAGCGGGTTGACGAAAGCGCCGTCGCGGATCAACCCTCCGCAGGCATCTTTCGCCGCTTGGCGAGGAAGGTCCGGAATTCACGATAGGTTTCCTCGTCGATCGGGATGAGCGCCGCGATTGCATCGCCGCCGCCTTTGCTGCCTGATAGGTGCGAGAGAATTCCCGCACCCTCCGGAGACCCCATGCTTTTCGTCACCGTCAAAGGGACCAAGGTTCCCGCGCTCGGCTTCGGCACCTGGCAGCTCAACGGCGCGCAATGCGAGAGCGCCGTCGAGCATGCGCTGGCGACCGGCTATCGCCATATCGACACGGCGCAGGCCTATGCCAATGAGCGCGAGGTCGGGCGCGCCATCGCGCGCTCGGGGGTGAAGCGCGACGCCATCTTCCTCACCACCAAGATCGCCGTCGACAGGCTGGCGGCGAAGGATGTGACGAGCAGCCTCGCCGGCAGCCTCGACGCGCTCGGCACCGATCATGTCGACCTCCTCCTTATCCACTGGCCGAGCGCGACGGTGAAGATGGGCGAGACCTTGCGCGCGATGAACGAGGCCAAGGCGCAGGGCAGGATCAGGCATATCGGCGTCAGCAACTTCACCGTCGCGCAGATGCGCGAGGCGATCGAAACGCATGGCAGCGAGATCTTCTGCAACCAGGTCGAATATCACGTCCTGCTGGCGCAGAGCCGCGTCCTCGCTTTCGCCCGCGCGCACGACATCATGGTGACGGCCTATTGCCCGCTGGCGCGCGGCCGCATCGCCGATCAGCCCGAGCTGATCGCGATCGCCAAGAACCACGGCAAGAGCGTGGCGCAGGTCGCCTTGCGCTGGCTCATCCAGCAGGACGGCGTCGCCGCCATCCCGCGCTCGTCGAAGCGCGAGCATATCGCCGCCAATTTCGCCCTCTTCGACTTCGCCCTCACCGGCGAGGAGATGGCTGTCATCGACCGGCTGCGCGGCAATACCCGCGTCGTCAGCCCGTCCTTCGCGCCGACATGGGACCCGCCGGGGTGAGTTCGCCGCCCCTCGACGTCATGGCGAGACGAAGGTGGAGACGGGGTCAGCGGGTGTCACAGACATGTTCGCGTGACAGGCGGCGGATCGCGCTACCATCGGCGGTAGTGGAAGGAGAAGGCCCATGTCTCCCGACCATGCTCATGAGAGGTTTTCCGTCGACCGGCGGCACGTTCTCTGCGGCGGCGGAACCGCCCTGTTCGGCAGCCTGCTGGCCTCGTTGCTCGGCGGCGCGCGGCCGCTGCGAGCGGAACCGCTGTCCGGTTCGGTGCCCGAGATCGACGGCTTGGCAGTCCGGGTGGTGACCGACAGCTATCAGTTCGCGGTCGCGCCCAGCCGAAAGACGGACATGGTCGATATCCAGCATTTCGGCTGGGGCATCGGCGGCGGCAAGCCGCCGGGCCGGACCCTGGTGAGCGAGTTCGGCCTCGCGATGCATGTCGAAAGCAGGCGCGGCGCGGATAGGCGGAACGTGCTCATCGATTTCGGCTTCACGCCCGAGGCGCTGAACAACAACATCGATCTCCTGGCCATCGACCCCGCCAAGCTCGACGCGCTCGTGCTGAGCCACGGGCACTACGACCACTTCGGAGGGCTCGCCGGCTTCTTACGGCAGCACAAGGAAAGGCTGAAGGCCAGGTTGCCTCTCTATATCGGCGGCGAGGACTGTTTCTGCGCGCGCGAGTGGACAGCACCGCCGGTGAAGGGGGATTTCGGGGCGATAGACCGCAAGACGCTGGAGGAAGCAGCCCTCGCCGTCACCTACGCCGAAGGACCATCCCTCGTAGCGGAGCACGGCTTCACCACCGGGCAGATCGGCCTCAACAGCTTCGAGAAATTACTCTCGCCGAGCGCGATGAAGATCGGGGTGGATCACGGCGTCGGCTGCTATGCCGACAAGCTCCCGGAGGACGAGCGGACGAAAGCCATCGTCCCCGACCAGTTCCGGCACGAGATCGCCACCGCGTTCAATCTGAAGGATCGAGGACTGGTCGTGCTGACCTCGTGCAGCCATCGCGGCGTGGTCAACGCGATCAGGCAGGCGCAAGCGGCGTCGGGCATCAAGAAAATTCACGCGGTGATCGGCGGCTTCCATCTCGCGCCCTACAAGGAGGATTATGTGCGGGAGACCATTGCCGCCCTGAAAGATGCCGACATGGACTATCTCGTCCCGCTGCACTGCACGGGCGAGCCCTTCTACGAGATGGCCAAGGCCGAGATGCCGACCAAGCTGCTTCGCTCCTACACCGGGACGCGCCTGGTATTCGGCGCCTGAGCGCGGCCTCGGTCGGGGCCATCGAGGCTCCAGGCGCCGCCACCGGCGACGGCGAGAAAGAGGAAGACGAAGCAGTAGAGGATCGCGGCGTCGCCGCGATTGGCGATCGGGAAGAAGCCCTTGGGGAAATGCGACATGAAATAGGCGACCGCCATGTCGCCGCTGAGGATGAAGGCGACCGGCCGGGTGAAGAGGCCGAGCACGATGAGGGCGCCGCCGACCAGCTCGATGATGCCCTGGATTCCCCCGAGCGACATGAGCGCCGGGGCAGGATTGGCGGAGGGCGGAAAGCCGAAGAGCTTCTGCGTGCCGTGCTCGAGGAAAAGCAGCCCCACGACGATCCGCAGCAGCGTCAGAACACGCGGTCCCCAAACATCGTAATCGTTACTCTTGTCCATCGAATAACCGTCTCCATGAAAGCCCGATCGGCAGGCGATACTAACTGTTTACGCCCAAGGAACGAGAACCATCCCGGCGTGCCTCATCACGAGTTGGTGCGCCGAGAATAAGGTGCAACTTGCTTTTATAACTAAAAGTTAGTGTAAATTACAATTATATTGACTTTGCGTTCGTGTAATTATATCTGCAGGGCGCAATCGCACTGGAATGCCAGCCATGACCGACCTCTCCATCGACCGCCCGATCGCCGGGACGCCGACATTGCCCGGCGAGGTCAACACGCGGGCGGCCGGGCTGGGCCTCGCGGCGCTGGCCGGCGGCGCAATGCTGCTGGCGGAGGAATATGGCTGGCGGCAGGGCGCGCTCTATCTCCTCGGCGGCGCGCTCGGCATCACGCTCTATCACGCGCTCTTCGGCTTCACATCGGCGTTCCGCGTCTTCATCGCCGACCGGCGCGGCGCCGGCTTGCGCGCGCAGATGCTGATGCTCGCCATCGCCGTGCTGCTGTTCTATCCGGCGTTGGCGCAGGGCAGCCTCTTCGGCCAGGTGGTGCGTGCCGAGGCAGGGCCGCTCGGCGTCTCGGTCGCCTTCGGCGCCTTCCTCTTCGGGGTGGGCATGCAGCTCGGCGGCGGCTGCGCCTCGGGCACGCTCTTCACCGCCGGCGGCGGCAATACCCGCATGCTGGTGACCCTCGCCGCCTTCATCGCCGGCTCGGCGATCGGCGCAGCGCAGCTGCCGTGGTGGGATGCGACGCCGCATCTGAAGCCGGTGCTGCTGATCGATGCGCTGGGCTGGGCGCCGGCCCTCGCCCTCAACCTCGCCGCCTTCGCCGCCATCGCGGCGCTGACCGCCCTGCTGGAGCGGCGCCGCCACGGCACCCTCGCCGCCGCTGACGGGGTGGCGCCGCGTCACGGCTGGCGGCGGCTCTTGCGCGGCCCGTGGCCGCTGCTCTGGGGCGCGGTCGGGTTGGCGCTCGGCAATTACGCAACGCTCGCCCTTGCCGGGCGGCCCTGGGGCATCACCTCGGGCTTCGCGCTCTGGGGCGCCAAAATCTACGCCTGGACCGGCGCCGATGTCGCGTCCTGGGGCTATTTCGCCTCGCCCGCCCGCGCCGCCGCCTTGCGCGAGAGCGTCTTCGCCGACGTCACCTCGGTCATGGATTTCGGTATCGTGCTCGGCGCGCTACTCGCCGCCGCGCTCGCCGGCAAGTTCAAGCCGGAATGGCGCATCGCGCCGCGCTCGCTGGTCGCCGCGGTGATCGGCGGGCTCCTCCTCGGC